>NZ_JBHWVM010000054.1:0-50782 GCF_042736805.1 Streptomyces sp. NPDC060031 | reverse complement strand
CGGCGGGGGGCCGGCCGGGCCGTGGGGTGTCCTGCCCGGCCGGGCCGAGGGGGTCGGGGTACGCGGAGCCGTGGCCGGACGGGCCGGGGTGCCGGGGGTCGTGGCCGACCGGGCCGGGGTGTGGGGCGGCCCGGCTGGAGGGGTCCGGGTGCCGGGCGGCCCGGCCGGAGGGATCTGGCTGCCAGGAGCCGTGGCCTGACGGGTCGAGGTGCGGGGCGTCGTGGCCCGACGGGCCGGGGTGGTGTCCGTGGTCGGCCTGGCCGGGCTGTCGGCCGTGGCTCGCTGCGGCGGGCCGCCAGGAGCCGTCGGGCGAGTCCGGCTGCCAGGAGCCCTGGTGGGCCGGGCCGGGGTGCTGGCCGTGGCCCGCCGGGTCGGGGTACCACGCCGGGCCCACGCCGTCGGGGTGCCACGCCTGCTCCGCCGCGCCGGTGTGCTGGCCTTGGCTCGCCGCGCCGGGGTACTGGCCTTGGCCCGCCGGGCCGGGGTGCATGCCGTGGTGCGGCGTCTCGGGGTAGCGTCCGTGGTTCGGGCCGTCGGGGTGCCACGCCTGCTCCGCCGCGCCGGGGTACTGGTCCTGGCCCGCCGGGCCGGGGTGCTGGCCGTGAGCGGACCCGTCGGGGTGCCACGCCGGGCCTGCTCCGCCGGGGTGCCACGTCTGCTCCGCCGGGTCGGGGTACCGGACCTGGCCGGCCGCGTCGGGGTGCCAGTTCGGGTCCGTGGGGCCGGGGCCGTTGGGGCGCGGGGAGTCTGGGGCGGGCATGGGCTCCTCCGTGGCCGTGTGGCGGGCGGGGAGCTGGCCCCATTCCGTTATATGTATCTGGATAATCTGATAATCCGAGAATTCAGCTCATGGTACGGCCCCAAGATCCGAACACCCGCCCCAGGCCCACGTGTCACCCCCGCCCCGCCGACAGCGGCAGCCGTGCCACGCCCCCCGCCCCGGCATGATCCGTACGAAAGGCCTTAGGCTCGCCACAGACACGCGCCAGGACAGCGCCAGCGCCACTGGCAGCGGCAGCAGCGGCAGCGACGTACGCGGGAGGCGGCGGGATGACGGTCCCGGGACGCAGGAGCAGCACCTTCAGCCGGCTGCTGCGCAGCGGCTTCACCGACCCCTCCGGCGCGGCCCGGCTGCTCGACGCCGACGCGCTGTCCGCCGTACGCACCGATCCGGTGCTCCTCGACGCCCTCGGGGCCACCGCCGATCCCGACCTCGCCCTCCTCGGGCTGGTCCGGCTCGCCGAGGCACAGGCCCCCGACGAACTGCCGCTGCTCCTCGACACGCTCGTCAGCGCCAAACCCCTGCGCGACCGGCTGCTCGGCGTACTCGGCGCGTCCGAGGCGCTCGGCGACCACCTCGCCCGCCACCCGCGCGACTGGCAGACCCTGGTGACGTACGAGGCCACCGACCTGCACCCCGGGCTCGCCGAGTTCGAGCGCGGGCTGGCCGGCGCGCACGACCCGGTCCACCTGCGCGTCGCGTACCGGCGCTGCCTGCTCTCCATCGCCGCCCGCGACGTCTGCGGCACCATAGACCTCGCCCAGACCGCCGCCGAGCTCGCCGACCTCGCCACCGCCACCCTCCGCGCGGCCCTGCGCATCGCCTCCGCCGCCGCTCCCGCCGACGCGGCCCAGTGCCGCCTCGCCGTCATCGCGATGGGCAAGTGCGGCGGCAACGAGCTGAACTACGTGTCCGACGTCGACGTCATCTTCGTCGGGGACGCCGCCCCCGGCCACGACGAGGGCAAGGCGATCCAGGCCGCCACCCGCCTCGCCTCCCACCTCATGCGGATCTGCTCCGAGACCACCGTCGAGGGCACCATCTGGCCCGTCGACGCCAACCTCCGTCCCGAGGGCAGAAACGGTCCGCTCGTGCGGACCCTCGCCTCCCACCTCGCCTACTACCAGCGCTGGGCCAAGACCTGGGAGTTCCAGGCCCTCCTCAAGGCCCGCGCCGTCGCCGGCGACGCGGCGCTCGGCGCCGAGTACGTCGCAGCCATAACCCCCCTCGTCTGGCAGGCCGCCGAACGCGAGAACTTCGTCGCCGACGTCCAGAAGATGCGCCGCCGCGTCGTCGACAACATCCCCGCCGCCCAGGTCGACCGCGAACTCAAACTGGGCCCCGGCGGCCTGCGCGACGTCGAGTTCGCCGTCCAGCTGCTCCAGCTCGTGCACGGCCGCAGTGACGCCACCCTGCACTCCGGCACCACCCTCGACGCCCTGCACGCCCTCGCCGCCGGCGGCTACGTCGGGCGCGCCGACGCCGCCCAACTGCACGACGCGTACCGCTTCCTGCGGGCCATGGAGCACCGCATCCAGCTCTACCGGCTGCGCCGCACCCACCTCGTCCCCGAGGACGAGAACGACCTGCGGCGCCTGGGCCGTTCGCTGGGCCTGCGCACCGAACCCGTCAGCGAGCTCAACAAGGCCTGGCGCCGGCACGCCTCCGTCGTCCGCCGCCTGCACGAGAAGCTCTTCTACCGCCCCCTCCTCGACGCCGTCGCCCAGCTCACCCCCGGCGAGACCCGGCTCTCCCCCCGCGCCGCCGGACAGCGCCTCGAAGCCCTCGGGTACGCCGACCCGGCCGCGGCCCTGCGCCACCTCGAGGCCCTCGCCTCCGGCGTCACCCGCAAGGCCGCCATCCAGCGCACCCTGCTGCCCGTCCTGCTCGGCTGGTTCGCCGACTCCGCCGACCCCGACGCCGGCCTGCTCGGCTTCCGCAAGGTCTCCGACGCCCTCGGCAAGACCCCCTGGTACCTGCGGCTGCTGCGCGACGAGGGCGCCGCCGCCGAGAACCTGGCCCGCGTCCTGTCCACCGGACGCCTCGCGCCCGACCTGCTGATGCGCGCCCCCGAGGCCGTCGCCCTGCTCGGCGACCCCGAAGGCCTGGCGCCCCGTACGCACGAGGCCCTGGAGCAGGAGGTGCTCGCCGCCGTCGGCCGCGCCCCCCACTCCGAAGCCGGCGTCGCCGCCGCCCGTGGGGTCCGCCGACGCGAGCTCTTCCGCACCGCCGCGGCCGACATCATCGGCTCCTACGGTACGGAGGACAGCCCGGCCGAGGAGGACCACGGAGCCCTCGTCGACCGGGTCGGCAGCGCCGTCTCCGACCTCACCGCCGCCACCATCGCCGGAGCCCTGCGCGCCGCCGTACAGGGCCACTGGGGCGACACCCTGCCCACCCGCTTCGCCGTCATCGGCGTCGGCCGCTTCGGCGGGCACGAACTGGGCTACGGCTCCGACGCGGACGTGCTGTTCGTCCACGAACCCCGCGAGGGCGTCGACGAACAGGAAGCCGCCAAGGCCGCGCAGGCCGTCATCGCCGAGATGCGCAGGCTGCTCCAAGTGCCCACCGCCGACCCGCCGTTGCTCATCGACGCCGACCTGCGGCCCGAGGGCCGCTCCGGACCGCTGGTGCGCACCCTGGCCTCGTACGCCGCGTACTACCGGCGCTGGTCCATGACCTGGGAGTCCCAGGCCCTGCTGCGCGCCGAACCGGTCGCGGGCGACACCGAGCTCGGCGCCCGCTTCATCGAGCTCATCGACCCGCTGCGCTACCCGGTGGAGGGCCTGGGCGAGGACGCCGTACGGGAGATCCGCCGGCTCAAGGCCCGGATGGAGTCGGAGCGGCTGCCGCGCGGCGCCGACCCGACCCTGCACACCAAACTGGGCCGCGGCGGCCTCAGCGACGTCGAGTGGACCGTCCAGCTGATCCAGATGCGGCACGCCTGGGCCGAACCCGGCCTGCGCACCACCCGCACCCGCCCGGCCCTGGCCGCGGCGCAGGCGGCCGGGCTGATCCCGACCGAGGAGGCGCAGATCCTGGACGAGGCCTGGGTACTCGCGACCCGGGTCCGCAACGCGGTCATGCTGGTCCGGGGCCGCGCCGGGGACACCTTCCCCTCGGAAGCCCGCGAACTGGCGGCGGTGGGCCGCTACCTCGGCTACGCCCCGGGCCGCGTCGGCGAAGTCCTGGACGACTACCGCCGCATCACCCGCCGCGCCCGCGCGGTGGTGGACGAACTGTTCTACGGGGCCTGAGCGGGCCCCGGGCCCCGGCGGCGTCCCCGTCCCCGGTCCCGGTCCCGGCCCGGCCCCGGCGGCGGGTCAGCGCGTCGCGCCGAAGTCCTGCGTCCAGTAGTGGTTCGGCTGCGCCAGGCCGATGCCGATCTCCTTGAAGGAGCAGTTCAGGATGTTCTCGCGGTGGCCGGGGCTGTTCATCCAGCCTTCCATGACCTTCTCGGGAGTGCCGTACCCGTAGGCGACGTTCTCGCCGTACGTGCCCCACGCGTATCCGGCGCGGGTGATGCGCCCGCCCGGGTCGGAGCCGTCGGAGCCCGTGTGGGACATGTTGCCGTGGGCGGCCATGTCCTCGCTGTGGTCCTGCGCGGCCTTCGTGAGCTTCTCGTTGAGGGTCAGGGCCGAGCACCCGGCGGCGGAGCGCTCCTGGTTGACGAGGGAGAGCACCGCGGCGGCGGCGCCGGAGGCGGGCGGGGCCGAGGGCTTCGGGGGCGCGGGCGCCTGCGGCTTCTCGGTGACGACCGGCGGCCTGACCGGCTGCGGGGGCGGCGAGGTCCGTACGACCGGCTGCGCGGACGCCTCGGGGCTGCTGGGGGCGGCGGCCGGGGGACTGCTCGGAGGCTGGACGTCCACCGGCGTCACGGGCGTCACCGGCGTCACGGGTGCCGGGGAGCTCGCGGTGGCCGAGGGCGAGCCCTGCCACGGGCGGTTCTCATGCCGGCTCGCGGTCCGTGTGCTGCCCGTGTCCTGCGTGTCCCAGCAGGCCATGGCGGCGGTGGGAACAGCCGCGATCCCCAGCGCGCCGACGGCGATGGCTATCTTCTTGAAGGGCTTCTTCTTCCGATGCTTCTGCATGCGTGACCTCATTCAGTGATCGCGAAGCTCCCGGTGCCCCGCATCGCAAGGCGCCGGAGGAGCCGCCATTCTTAAAAGCCCGCCGACGGCCTGGCAAGTTTCCGCCGGCCGTCCGTCCGGGGGATTCGAAGCGCGGCTTGAAACGGGCCCGTGATCGTGCATGGTCACGATTCGATCACTCCTGCAACCACCTGATGGGAGTTCAGGAAGGGCCGTGACCAGGCCGATCGGGGGCCACTGCACCGGTACCGCGGATTCCGTTCCCGCTGGAGAGGGGAATGTCGATTCCAAAACAGACAAATGTCGAAATGTCGACGAGGTGACGCCCCGTGAGGGACGTGCCCCACCGACGTGCGTGCCGTGACGCATGTCACGCCCTCGCCGGTGCTTCGGAGCGCGCGCCCGGGGGCATGCTCGGCGCTGCCCCGTCGGGCCCCGCGGTACGTCAGCGGCGCGCGGTACGTGACCGGGCCGGCTCCGGCGGCGTCGGCCCCGGCGGTGTCGGGCCCGGCGGTGTCGGCCCCGGCGCCGGGGGGTTCTGCGGTCCCGCGCCGCCCAGCAGGGCTTGCGCGTGCTTCAGGAACGCCGTCAGGCCCAGGTCGAAGGCGGCCTCCGCGCGGGCCGGGCCGACCGTTGCCAGGGCCGCGGCCAGCAGGGGGGTCTGCGGGGACGGCTCCCACATCGCCTCGGGGGCGGCCAGGTCGAGGGCGGAGCCCAGCACCAGGTTCTCCAGCCCGGTCAGCAGTGGCATCACCTGCTCCGTGCGGAAGCCGGCGCCCAGCAGCAGCGCGACGGCGCGCTCGTACTGCGCGAGCACCGCCGGGGCGCGGACCGGGGTGGTCATCAGGAGCGGGATCGCCCGCGGGTAGGCGGCGAAGGCGGCCCGGTAGGAGCGCGCCCAGGTCTCCAGCGCCCGGTCCCACGGCGCCAGGGCCAGTGTGCCGCCGTCGATCCCGGCGCAGACCCGCTCGCGGATCAACTCCACCACCCCGGCCCGGCCGTCCACGTGGTGATACACCGACCCGGTCTGCACCCCGAGCGCGCGGGCGACCTGCGGGACGCTGAACTCACCCTGCTCCGCGACCAGTCGCAGCGCGGTCGCGGCGATCCGCTCCCGGTCGAGCAAGGGGGTGCGCGGCCGCGCCATCGGTTTCTCCCGCCGTCAGGTCTTCCCGTACGCCAGACCGGAGGCTACATTGCCACGAACCGAAAGCCTTTAGGTTTCTGTCGCGGCAGAAGGGCCCGCCGCCTTGCCCGAAAGCACCCCGCGCCCCCCACGCTGCACAGCGCCGCGCTCGGCACCGCCGAGACCGTTCTCACCGGCGCCCGCGTCATGGACCTCGGCGACGGGGACGTACCGGCCCTGCTCGCCACCGTCGAGTACGAGGGGGACCTGCCGCTGCGACTGCGCCTGGCCCCCTGGTGCATGCCCGGGGCGGGCGCCGAGGAGCTGGCGGAGCTGATCGGGCTCCAGCGCCTGGCCGGCCGCCACTGGCAGGTCCGAGGCGTGAAGTTCTTCATGGACGGCACCGTGGAGGGCGGCACCGCCTGGCTGGAGCACGCCGACTGCCACGGCCAGGGCACGGACGCCTTCTGGCCCGACCCCGCGGCCTACTCCGAGGCCGTACGGCTACTGGACGCGGCCGGGGTGCCCACCGCGACCCACGCCATCGGCGACGCGGCGGTCCGGCACGTCCTCGACACCGTCGCCGCGCTGGGCGGCCGGGCCGGGGCCCGGGCCCGGCACCGCATCGAGCACATCGAGACCGTCCCCGACGACCAGCTGAAGCGGTTCGCCGCGCTCGGGGTGGCCGCGTCGATGCAGCCGCCGCACACCGCCTACACCCGGGCGGACCGCACCGACGAATGGTCGAAGCGGCTGGGGGAGGAGCGGGCGGCCCGCGCCCGGCGCTGCCGGGACCTGCGCGGCGCCGGGGCGGTGCTCGCCCTCGGCTCGGACTGGCCCATCGCCCACCACGACGCCCGCCAGGTGCTGGCCACCGCCCGCAGCCCCCTCGGCGCGGCCGCGGCCGGGCGGTCCCTGACCGGGCTGATGGCCCTGGAGGGCATGACCTCGCACGCCGCGCTCGCGGCCGGTGAGGAAGGGGTGGCGGGCCGGATCGCGCCCGGCTGCCGCGCGGACCTGACGGCCTTCGCCCTCGATCCGGTCATCGCCGCACCGGACGAGCCGGCCGATGCCCCGGTCCGGCTCACCGTGTCGGGCGGCCGCATCACGCACCGCGCGGGGGAGTCGGCGTAACGGAAAGAGCGGCAGGCACGGGAGGAACGGGAGGAACGGGAGGAACGGGAGGAGCTCAGCGCTGGAAGCGGTTGAGCAGCGCCGCGGCCACCGGGTGCCGGCCCGCATGCTCGGGCTCGCGCGGCAGCCGGTGCGGGAGCGATCCGTACCAGGCGCGCGAGACGGCGTAGCCGAAGGCCAGACAGAGCATGCCGCCCACGGCGTCGAGCCAGAAGTGGTTGGCGGTGGACACGATCACGATCAGGGTGGCCACCGGGTAGAGCAGTCCGAGGATCCGTGCCCAGGGAGCGGAGGCGACCGCGAAGATCGTCAGCCCGCACCAGAGCGACCACCCTATGTGCATCGAGGGCATGGCCGCGTACTGGTTCGACATGTGCTTGAGGTTCCCGGAAGCCATCGAGCCCCACGTGTGGTGGACCAGCACCGTGTCGATGAAGTTCTGCCCGTTCATGAGCCGGGGCGGCGCGAGCGGATAGAAGTAGTAACCGAGCAGCGCCACGCCCGTGGTGGCGAAGAGGATCAGCCGCGTCGCCGCGTACCGCCCCGGATGGAAACGGTAGATCCACACCAGTACGCCGATGGTCACGATGAAATGGAGCGTGGCGTAGTAGTAGTTCATGCCCACGATCAGCCACGTCACCGAATTGACGGCGTGGTTGACCTTCTCCTCGACGGCGATGCCGAGGGTGCGCTCGACCTTCCACAGCCAGTCGGCGTTGGCGAGCGCCGGCGCCTTCTGCTCGGGCACGGCATTGCGGATCAGCGAGTACGTCCAGTAGCTGACCGCGATCAGCAGTACCTCGAACCAGATCCGCGGCCGGCGCGGGGAGCGCAACCGGGACAGCAGGGACCCGCCCTGGGCATCGGCTGCCCCCGGGCGGGCCTCACTGTCGGCCACGAGGGGTGACGAGACGTCCGTCCGGGTTTCCAGTGTCTTCACGCTCGCTTCACCCATGGGAAAAGAGTCTGCCAGATGCCTTCTCGCCTCCGATCATCCCTCGGGACGGTCTTCGGCGCAGCCTCTCCACCTCGCGGACTACTGGAGCCCCTACGCCCGTGAGGGCCCGTGGGGCCGAAGGGCATTCAGGGGCGGGAGGGGCCCTGGCGCTGCCGCGGTCCGGAGGCCGTGGAGCCGCGCACCACCAGCTCCGGCAGGAAGACGAACTCGCTGTGCGGGGCCGGCGTGCCGCCGATCTCCTCCAGCAGGGTCCGTACCGCCGCCTGGCCCATGGCCTGCACGGGCTGGCGGATGGTGGTCAGCGGCGGATCCGTGAACGCTATCAGCGGGGAGTCGTCGAAACCGACCACCGAGACGTCCTGCGGAACCCGCAGGCCCTGCTGCCGGGCCGCCCGGATCGCGCCGAGCGCCATCATGTCGCTCGCGCACACCACCGCCGTACAGCCGCGCGAGATCAGCGCGGCCGCGGCGGCCTGGCCGCCCTCCAGGGTGTAGAGGGAGTGCTGGATCAGCTCCTCGATCTCGGCCTCGCCGAGTCCGAGCCGCTCCTTCATGCCGAGCCGGAAGCCCTCGATCTTGCGCACGACGGGCACGAACCGCTTGGGCCCGACCGCGAGACCGATCCGGGTGTGCCCGAGCGCGGTCAGGTGGGTCACCGCGAGCTGCATCGCGGCCCGGTCGTCGGGGGAGACGAAGGGGGCCTGCACCTTGTCCGAGAAGCCGTTGATGAGTACGTACGGGACGCCCTGGCCGCGGAGTTGGTCGTAGCGGCCCATGTCGGCCGTGGTGTCGGCGTGCAGCCCCGAGACGAAGATGATCCCCGAGACCCCGCGGTCGACCAGCATCTCGGTCAGCTCGTCCTCGGTGGACCCGCCCGGGGTCTGCGTGGCCAGCACCGGCGTGTACCCCTGCCGGGTCAGCGCTTGCCCGATGACCTGGGCGAGCGCCGGGAAGATGGGGTTGTCCAGCTCGGGGGTTATCAGGCCGACGAGCCCCGCGCTGCGCTGGCGCAGCCGTACGGGCCGTTCGTAGCCGAGGACGTCGAGCGCGGCCAGCACGGACTCACGGGTGCCCGCGGCCACGCCGGGCTTGCCGTTGAGCACGCGGCTGACTGTGGCTTCGCTGACCCCCGCCTGGGCTGCGATGTCGGCAAGCCGTGCGGTCACGGGATTGGACTGTACCGGTCGCACGCTACAAAGCCCACCAGGTGCACGAATCGGGGGGAATCAGGACCGTGCGGCCGTCCGTCTCCACCGGCGCGCTGGAGAGCACGGGGCGTCCCGGCGCGGGCAGTTCGAGGGCGGTGCGGCGGGTGTTGAGGGTGCAGGCGAAGCCGGGCCGGGTGAAGAGGAGCACGCCCGGCGGCGCGGGCAGCCAGCGCATCCCCCAGGGGTGCGGCGGTTCGCCGGTGCCGTCGCCCCCGTCGTCGGCGGCCCGGACCGCCTCCGCACCCGCCTCCGGAGCACCCAGGCCCGGCAGCGCCCGCCGCAGCTCCAGCGCGGCGCGGTACAGCTCCAGGGTGGAGTGCGGGTCGCCGGTCTGGGCGGCCACGCTGAGGGCGCCCCAGCCGGCGGGCTGCGGCAGCCAGCTCCCGGCCGGCCCGAAGCCGTACGGGGGCTCCGCGCCGGACCAGGGCAGCGGCACCCGGCACCCGTCGCGCAGCCCGTCCTGGCCCGCGGTGCGGCGGAAGGCCGGGTCCCGGCGCACCCGGTCGGGGAGGTCCAGCACCTCCGGGAGGCCGAGTTCCTCGCCCTGGTAGACGTACGCCGATCCGGGCAGGGCCAGCATCAGCAGCGCGGCCGCCCGCGCCCGGGCCAGGCCCTGCGCACCGCCCCCGTAGCGCGTGACATGGCGTACGACGTCGTGATTGGACAGCACCCAGGTGGTCGGGGCGCCGACGGAGGCGGTGGCGGCCAGGGACTCGTCGATGACGGTCCGCATCGCGGCCGGGTCCCACGGGCAGTTCAGGAACCGGAAGTTGAAGGCCTGGTGCATCTCGTCGGGCCGTACGTACAGGGCGAGCCGCTCCGAGGTCGGGGCCCAGGCCTCGGCGACCCCGATGCGGGCGCCCGCGTAGGAGTCCAGCAGCCGGCGCCAGGAGCGGTGGATCTCGTGGACCCCGTCCTGGTCGAAGAAGGGGAGCGGCTCGGTGCCGATCAGGGTGGCCTGCGCGCCGCGGCCGATGTCCGGCAGCCCGGGGGCCTTGACCATGCCGTGGGCCACGTCGACGCGGAAGCCGTCGATGCCGAGGTCGAGCCAGAAGCGCAGGACGGAGGCGAACTCGGCGGCGACCTCGGGATGGTCCCAGTTCAGGTCGGGCTGCTGGGGCGCGAAGAGGTGCAGGTACCAGTCGCCGCCGGGGGTCCGGGTCCAGGCGGGCCCGCCGAAGACGGACTCCCAGTCGTTCGGCGGCGCCGCCCCGTCCGCGCCCCGGCCCGGGCGGAAGAGGTAGCGCTCCCGGGCCCCCGGCTCCCCGGCGAGGGCGGCGCGGAACCACGCGTGCCGCTCGGAGGTGTGGTTCGGCACCACGTCCACGATGACCCGCAGGCCCAGCGCGTGGGCGGCCCGGACGAGCTCGTCGGCGTCGGAGAGGTCCCCGAAGAGGGGGTCCACGGCCCGGTAGTCCTCGACGTCGTAGCCGCCGTCCGCCTGCGGGGACACGTAGAAGGGGGTCAGCCACACCGCGTCGACCCCGAGCCGGGCCAGGTGCGGGAGGCGTTCGCGCACCCCGCGCAGGTCCCCGACCCCGTCACCGTCGCTGTCCGCGAAGGACCGCACGTAGACCTGATAGATGACGGCATCGCGCCACCAGCGGCTGCTTGCGGTGCCGTTGCTGGAAGCGCTTGCAAGCCGGGACGCCGTCAGCTCGTGGGTCATATCGGGGTCAACGCGAGCACACCCCCCCTGGTTGCGGGCCCGGACAGTCGAAGACTCTTCGAACTAACAGCAAGCTGCGGCAACCGTCCGGACACACGGATGTAACGATCAGCGTCTCTTGCAGAAAATTGCCGCAAGCTCTTTCGGACGGCTTTCAGGCTTGTTACGTTCCTGGCAACTCGGGACCGCGAGGGCGCGTCCGGGATCATCGAAGGAGTTCATATGCGGCGTGGCATAGCGGCCACCGCGCTGGTCGCGGCCCTGGCACTCGCGGCGACGGCTTGCGGCGGTGACGGCAAGGACGCGGGCGAGGACACCAAGGCCGGCGGGGAGCTCTCCGGCACGGTCACGTGGTGGGACACCTCGAACGACACGGAGAAGGCGTCCTTCCAGAAGATCGCCGAGGCGTTCACCGCCAAGCACCCGAAGGTGACCGTCAAGTACGTCAACGTCCCGTACGGCGACGCGCAGAACAAGGTCAAGAACGCCTTCAGCAGCGGCTCCGAGGCCCCCGACGTGATCCGCGCCGACGTCGGCTGGGTCGCCGACTTCGCCTCGCTGGGCTACCTGGACGAGGTCCCGGCCGAGACCGCCAAGAAGGTCGACTCCGAGTTCCTCGCGCAGGCCGCGGCCAGCGGCAAGTTCGACGGCAAGACCTACGCCGTCCCGCAGGTCATCGACACCCTCGGCCTCTTCTACAACAAGAAGATGCTCGCCGACGCCGGTGTGCAGCCCCCCAAGACCCTGGAGGAGCTGAAGACCGCCGCCGCCGCGATCAAGGCCAAGTCCGGCAAGGCCGGTCTCTACCTGCGCGGCGACGACTCCTACTGGTTCCTCCCGCTGATCTACGGCGAGGGCGGCGACCTGGTCGACGCCAAGACCAAGACGGTCACCGTCGACAACGCGGCCGGCGTCAAGGCCTTCAAGACCGCCCGCGACCTGGTCTCCTCGGGTGCGGCGATCACCAACGCCACCGACGGCTGGACCAACATGCAGACGGCCTTCAAGTCCGGGGAGGCCGCCATGATGATCAACGGCCCCTGGGCGGTCGCCGACAGCTACGCGGGCGAGCAGTTCAAGGACAAGTCCAACCTCGGCGTCGCCGCCGTCCCGGCCGGCTCGGTCAAGGCGGGCGCCCCGCAGGGCGGCCACGACCTCGCGGTCTACGCCGGCTCCAAGAACCGCACCGCCGCGCACGCCTTCGTGGAGTACATGACCTCCCAGGAGGTCCAGGTGCAGTCCGCCAAGGAACTGAGCCTGCTCCCCACCCGCACGGCCGCCTACGACCAGCCGGACGTCAAGTCCAGCGAGATGGTGGCGTTCTTCAAGCCGGCCGTGGACAAGGCCGTCGAGCGCGCCTGGATCCCGGAGAACGGCTCCCTCTTCGAGCCGCTGAAGCTGGAGTACACCAAGGCGATCACCGGGGCGTCGAGCCCGGAGGAAGCCGCCAAGGCGGCCGGCACCGAGTTCCGCAAGATCCTCAAGGGCTGGAAGTAACGAAACCATGGCTGCTCACACCAGCCAGTCGGTGGCGAAGGCCGCGGGCGACGACGTCGCCCGCGGCCCGAGCCGCAGGACTGACAGCGGGAAGCGCGGTGGACTGAGGCGAGCCCTCTCCACCCACTGGTACGCCTGGACGATGATCACCCCCGTGGTGCTCGTCCTCGGCGTCATCATCGGCTGGCCGCTCGCCCGCGGCATCTACCTGTCGCTGACCGACGCCAACGAGCGCAACGTCGGCCGCACGATCGGCGCCAACCACATCGAGGCGACGTACCAATTCGTCGGACTCGACAACTACGCCGACGTGCTGAGCGACCCGGTGTTCCTGCAGCGGCTGGTGTGGACGGTGATCTGGACCGTCGCCTGCGTGTCGATCACCTTCACGCTCGGCCTGGGCCTCGCCAACATGCTCAACCGGGAGTTCAAGGGCCGCGCCGCCTACCGGATGGCGCTCATCCTGCCCTGGGCCGTCCCCGGCTTCGTCTCCGTCTTCGCCTGGCGGTTCCTCTTCAACCGCGACAACGGCATCCTCAACAAGATCCTCGAAGGCGGCGGCATCTCCGCCGTCCCGTGGCTCGACGACCCGACCTGGGCCAAGATCGCGGTCATCGCCGTCAACGTCTGGCTCGGCGTCCCCTTCATGATGGTCGCCCTGCTCGGCGGACTCCAGTCCATCCCCGGCGAGCTCTACGAGGCCGCCGAGATGGACGGGGCCAGCGCCTGGCAGCGGTTCCGCCACATCACGCTGCCCGGGCTGCGCGCGGTGAGCATGACGGTGATCCTGCTCTCCACCATCTGGACCTTCAACATGTTCCCGGTGATCTTCCTGCTGACCCGGGGCGGACCCGGCGACGCCACCGAGATCCTCGTGACCCAGGCCTTCCGCGAGGCCTTCGTGCAGAGCCCGCGCGACTTCGCCGGCTCCGCCACCTGGGGCGTGCTGATCCTCCTGCTGCTCATGATCTTCGCGCTGGTCTACCGGCGCTCGCTGCGCAAGCAGGGAGAGGTGTGGTGACCGTGACCACGACGTCCACGACCGGCACCCGGGGCCGCCGCGCCCCGCTCGCCTCCGTCGCCCTGCACGCCACCCTGATCGTCGCGTCCGTGATCGCCGTCTTCCCGGTGCTGTGGGTCCTGCTGACCTCCCTCAAGCCCGCGAAGCAGGCCATCAGCACGGACTTCGTGAAGGACCCGACGCTGGAGAACTACCGCTACCTGGTGGAGTCGACCTCCTTCTTCACCTGGTTCGGCAACTCCGTCCTGGTCGCCGGCATCACCACCGTCCTCGGGGTGTTCATCGCCGCCACCACCGGATACGCGGTCAGCCGGTTCAAGTTCCCCGGCATGAAGCCGCTCATGTGGACCCTGCTCATCACGCAGATGTTCCCGATGGCCATCCTGATCGTCCCGCTCTACAACCTCATGGGACAACTGGGGCTGCTCAACCAGCCGCTCGGGCTGATCGTCACGTACCTCACCATCGCCGTGCCGTTCTGCGCCTGGATGATGAAGGGCTTCTTCGACACCATCCCGGTGGAGATCGACGAATCCGGCCGCGTCGACGGACTCAACCCCTTCGGCACCTTCTGGCGGCTGATCCTGCCGCTGGCCAAGCCGGGCCTCGCCGTCACCGGCTTCTACTCCTTCATCACCGCCTGGGGCGAAGTCGCGTACGCCTCCGCCTTCATGGTCGGCGACGAGAACCTCACCCTCGCCGGCGGACTGCAGACCTTCGTCACCCAGTACACCGCCAACTGGGGCCCGATGACCGCCGCCTCGGTCGTCATCGCGATCCCCGCGGCGCTCTTCTTCGTCTTCGCCCAGCGTCACCTCGTCGCCGGGATGACGGCAGGCGCAACCAAGGGCTGACCACCCGCGCCCGCCCCCACACACCCCCGGCCCGACCTCTCCAAGGACGACATGACCCAGCACCTCGCCGACGCACTCGCCACCCCGACCGGCACCCGGCCCGGTTGGTGGAGAGAAGCGGTGATCTACCAGGTCTATCCGCGCAGCTTCGCCGACTCCAACGGGGACGGCATGGGGGACCTCGAAGGCGTCCGCAGCCGCCTGCCCTACCTCAAGGAACTGGGGGTCGACGCCGTCTGGCTCAGCCCCTTCTACGCCTCCCCGCAGGCCGACGCCGGCTACGACGTCGCCGACTACCGGGCCATCGACCCGATGTTCGGCACCCTGCACGACGCCGACGCCGTGATCCGCGAGGCCCACGCCCTGGGCCTTCGCATCATCGTGGACCTGGTCCCCAACCACTGCTCCGACCAGCACGAATGGTTCAAGCAGGCGCTGCGCGAGGGCCCCGGCACCCCGCTGCGCGAACGCTTCCACTTCCGCCCCGGCCGGGGGGCCGACGGCGCCGAGCCGCCGAACGACTGGGAGTCCATCTTCGGCGGCCCCGCCTGGACCCGGGTGGCCGACGGGGAGTGGTACCTGCACCTCTTCGCCCCCGAGCAGCCCGACTTCAACTGGGAACACCCCGCCGTCCAGGACGAGTTCCGCTCCATCCTGCGGTTCTGGCTGGACCTGGGCACCGACGGCTTCCGCATCGACGTCGCGCACGGCCTGGTCAAGGCCCCCGGCCTGCCCGACCTCGGCCGCGACGAGCAGCTCAAGCTGCTCGGCAACCAGGTGCTGCCCTTCTTCGACCAGGACGGGGTCCACGAG
Organism: Streptomyces sp. NPDC060031; assembly: GCF_042736805.1. Taxonomy (NCBI): domain Bacteria; kingdom Bacillati; phylum Actinomycetota; class Actinomycetes; order Kitasatosporales; family Streptomycetaceae; genus Streptomyces; species Streptomyces sp. NPDC060031. The sequence continues at coordinate 35,630 of NZ_JBHWVM010000054.1, read as the reverse complement.
ATCTACCGCTCCTGGCGCCTCGTCCTCGACGAGTACGCCGGCGACCGCATCGGCGTCGCCGAGGCGTGGACGCCCAGCGCCGACCGGACGGCGCTCTACCTGCGCCCCGACGAACTGCACCAGGCCTTCAACTTCCACTACCTGAACACCGGTTGGGACGCCGAGGCGCTGCGCGCGTCCATCGACGACTCGCTCGACGCGATGCGTCCGGTCGGCGCCCCGACCACCTGGGTGCTGTCCAATCACGACGTCGTACGCCATGTCACGCGCTACGGGGGCGGTGCGCAGGGCCTGGCCCGGGCGCGGGCGGCCGCGCTGCTGATGCTGGCCCTGCCCGGATCGGCGTACGTCTACCAGGGCGAGGAACTCGGCCTCCCGGAGGTGCTGGACCTGCCGGACGGGGTGCGCCAGGACCCCTCCTTCTTCAAGGAGAACGGCCAGGACGGGCTGCGCGACGGCTGCCGGGTCCCGCTGCCGTGGTCGGGGTCCGAGGCCCCGTACGGCTTCGGCAGCGGCGGCAGCTGGCTGCCGCAGCCGGCCGAATGGGCCGGCCTGAGCGTGGCCGCCCAGACCGGCGACCCCGCCTCCACCCTGGAGCTGTACCGGACCGCCCTGCGGCTCCGCCGCGAGCGGGCCGAGCTCGGTGCCGGGGACGCGGTGCAGTGGCTGGAGGCGCCGGCCGGCGTACTCGCCTTCCGCCGGGGCGGCTTCGTCTGCACCGTGAACACGACGCCCGAGCCCGTCCGGCTCCCGGCGCCCGGCACGGTGCTGCTGGCCAGCACGGAACTCACGGACCCGGAGGTCCTGCCGGCCGACGCGGCGGTGTGGTGGCAGGGGTGACCTCCCCGCTGCGGCTCACCGACATCGCCGCGCAGGCCCAGGTCAGCGAGGCGACCGTCAGCCGCGTCCTCAACGGCAAGTCGGGCGTGGCGGCCGGCACCCGGCACAAGGTGCTGGCCGCCATGGACCTGCTGGGCTACGAACGGCCGGTGCGGCTCAAGCGGCGCAGCAACGGCCTCGTCGGGCTGCTCATACCGGAGCTCACCAACCCCATCTTCCCGGCCTTCGCCCAGGTCATCGAGCAGGCGCTGGCCGGGCACGGCTACACGCCGGTGCTCTGCACGCAGACCCCCGGCGGGGCCACCGAGGACGAACTGGTGGAGCAGCTGGAGGAACGCGGGGTCACCGGCATCGTGTTCCTGTCGGGCCTGCACGCGGACTCGGCGGCCGACCCCGCGCGCTACCAGCGACTGGCAGCGCGCGGGGTGCCGTTCGTACTGATCAACGGCTTCAACGAGCGGATCAGCGCGCCCTTCGTCTCCCCGGACGACCGTGCGGCCGCGGACATGGCCGTCCGGCACCTGGAGGACCTCGGGCACCGGCGCATCGGGCTCGCCATCGGGCCGACGCGCTACGTCCCGTCGGCGCGCAAGGAGCAGGGCTTCGTCGCGGCCGTGCCCGGGGCGGAGGCCGAGGGGCTGATCCAGCGCACGCTGTTCACGGTGGAGGGCGGCCACGCGGCGGGCGGAGCCCTGCTGGACCGGGGCTGCACGGGCATCGTGTGCGGCAGCGACCCGATGGCGCTCGGAGTCATCCGGGCGGCCCGCGAGCGGGGGCTGCGGGTGCCGCAGGACGTCTCGGTGGTCGGCTTCGACGACTCCCCGCTGGTCGCCTTCACGGACCCCCCGCTGACGACGGTCCGCCAGCCGGTGCGCGCGATGGCGACGGCAGCGGTCGGCGCCCTCCTGGAGGCGGTGGCCGGCACCCCGGTCCAGCGCACGGAGTACGTCTTCCAGCCGGAACTGGTGGTGCGGGGCTCGACGGCGGAGGGCCCGGGGCGGGGGCTTTGAGGGCGGGGCGGGGCGGGGTGACCGTTCGGGACGGGTGTGTTCGGTGGCGTTGACGGGGTCCGGGGGCTTCCCGGCAGTCCACTGTCCTTCCGGGAAGCCCCCGGAGGAACGGCCGGGTGGTGTGGTGTCCGGGGACGGGGAGAGCCAGAGACCCGCGAGGCGGGTCCTTCCCCCTGACTGCCCCCCCGGGCCGACCCCATGAGCCTGGCGGGAGGCCGGGCGCATCAGATCGCTACACAGTCCGCCCGGCCAAGCGGCTGCGGCCGGCCGTGGGCCGGACATAAGCCGCCCATGGGCGATGAGGCCTTGATGTCGTCTCGCGGCGACCAGACCGGCCGATCTCCGCAAACGAGTCCCGCCGAACCTGCCCCCGCCCTGCCCCCGCCCTCAAGGCCCCGCCTGGCAGGACACGCACTGGAAACAATTCTGCAATCTCTTGCGCAAGGTCTTGCAGGGGTACCGCTCCGCCCCTACGGTCGCTGCCATCCCCACCTCGCCGCCAGGAGGTTCTCCGCATGCCCCCCACCGCAAGAGAAGCAAGAGAAGCAAGATCAGCCAGAACCACCCGAACCGCTCGCGCCCTCCTCGCCGTTGCCGTGCTGGCCGGGGCGGCCCTTACCGCCCAGGCGCCGCAGGCGCTCGCCGGGCCGCCCGGGGGGCGGGACGTCACCGCCGTGCTGTTCGAGTGGCGGTTCGACTCCGTGGCCAGGGCCTGTACCGACAGCCTCGGGCCCGCCGGCTACGGGTACGTGCAGGTGTCGCCGCCGCAGGAACACGTCCAGGGTGGCCAGTGGTGGACCTCGTACCAGCCCGTCAGCTACAAGATCGCCGGGCGGCTCGGTGACCGTACGGCCTTCAGGGCGATGGTCGATACCTGTCACGCCGCCGGGGTGAAGGTCGTCGCGGACTCCGTCATCAACCACATGGCCGCCGCGGACGGCACCGGGACCGGTGGGAGTTCGTACACGAAGTACAACTACCCGGGCATCTACTCCTCCTCCGACATGGACGACTGCCGGGCGGCCATCTCCAACTACCAGGACCGGGCCGACGTGCAGAACTGCGAGCTCGTGCAGCTCGCCGACCTCGACACCGGTGAGGACTACGTACGCGGCCGCATCGCCGGCTACCTGAACGACCTGCTCTCCCTCGGCGTCGACGGCTTGCGGATCGACGCCGCCAAGCACATGCCCGCCGCCGACCTCGCCAACATCAAGTCCAGGCTCACGAACCCGGGCGTCTACTGGAAGCAGGAGGCGATATACGGGGCCGGTGAGGCCGTCCAGCCCACCGAGTACCTCGGCAGCGGCGACGTGCAGGAGTTCCGTTACGCCCGGGACCTCAAGCGGGTCTTCCAGAGCGAGAGCCTGGCCCATCTGAAGAACTTCGGGGAGGGCTGGGGGTACATGCCCTCCGCCCAGTCCGCCGTCTTCGTCGACAACCACGACACCGAGCGCGGCGGCGACACCCTCAACTACAAGGACGGCTCCGCCTACACCCTCGCCAGCGTGTTCATGCTGGCCTGGCCCTACGGCTCCCCGGACGTGCACTCCGGCTACGAGTGGAGCGACAAGGACGCCGGGCCCCCCAACGGCGGTGCGGTGAGCGCCTGTTACGCCGACGGCTGGAAGTGTCAGCACGCCTGGCGGGAGATCTCCTCCATGGTCGCCTTCCGCAACACCGCGCGCGGCCAGTCCGTGACCGACTGGTGGGACAACGGCGGCGACCAGATCGCCTTCGGGCGGGGCGCCAAGGCGTACGTCGCGATCAACCACGAGGGCTCGGCCCTGACCCGCACCTTCCAGACCTCCCTCCCGGCCGGCGACTACTGCGACGTGCAGAGCGGTCGTACGGTCAGCGTGGGCTCCGGTGGACAGTTCACCGCCACGATCGGAGCCGGCAGCGCGGTCGCCCTGCACGTGGGGGCCCGCACCTGTACGGGCAGCGGCACTCCGGCGAACCCCGCCGGCGCGGCCTTCGCCGTCACCGCCACCACCGTGCCGGGCCAGAACATCTTCGTCACCGGTGACCGCGCCGAGCTCGGCGCCTGGAACACCGCCGGCGCCCTCAAGCTCGACCCGGCGGCCTACCCCGTCTGGAAGCTCGACGTCACGCTCCCGCCCGGCACGGCCTTCGCGTACAAGTACGTCCGCAAGGACGCCGCCGGCAACGTCACGTGGGAGAGCGGAGCCAACCGCACCGCCACCGTCCCCGCGAACGGCAAGGTCACGCTGACCGACACCTGGCGCAGCTGATCCTCAGCCCCCGTCCCGCACCCGAGGAGACCTCCTTGACACGCCCCGCCGCGGGAGTGCTCGCCGCCGTCCTGGCCGTGACACTCCTGCCCGCCCTCCCCGCGGCGGCCGCCGCAGCCAAGGCGCCGTCGGCCCCGCCCTCGGACGCGAAGCTGGCCGCCGAGCCGGCCCGCAACGACCTGACCCGGGAACAGTTCTACTTCGTGCTCCCGGACCGGTTCGCGAACGGCGACCCGCGCAACGACCGGGGAGGCCTGACCGGTTCCCGGCTGGAGACCGGCCTGGACCCGACGGACAAGGGTTTCTACCAGGGCGGTGACCTCAAGGGGCTGACCGACCGGCTGGACTACATCAAGGGGCTCGGCACCACGGCCATCTGGATGGCGCCGATCTTCAAGAACCAGCCGGTGCAGGGGAAGGGGAACGACGTCTCCGCCGGCTACCACGGCTACTGGATCACCGACTTCACCCAGGTCGACCCGCACTTCGGCACCAACGCCGATCTGGAGCGGCTGATCGACAAGGCGCACGGGAAGGGGATGAAGGTCTTCTTCGACGTCATCGCCAACCACACCGCCGATGTCGTCGACTACCGAGAGCAGTCCTACGCGTACCTGTCGAAGGGGGCCTTCCCGTACCTGACGAAGGACGGGACCCCCTTCGATGACGCAGCCGACGCCGAAGGCGCGTCGGGGAAGCGGAGGTTCCCGGCCACCGACGCCGACTCCTTCCCGCGCACGCCCTTCGTCCCGGACGCGAAGAAGAACCTCAAGTCCCCGGCCTGGCTCAACGACCCGACGATGTACCACAACCGCGGTGACTCCACCTTCGCCGGCGAGTCCTCCGACCAGGGCGACTTCTTCGGTCTCGACGACCTGTGGACCGAGCGTCCCGAGGTCGTGGAGGGGATGGAGAAGATCTACGAGAAGTGGGTCGCGGACTTCGACATCGACGGCTTCCGCATCGACACGGTCAAGCACGTCGACACCGCCTTCTGGACGCAGTGGGCGACCGCGCTGGACAAGTACGCCGCCCGCCGTGGCCGGGACGACTTCTTCATGTTCGGCGAGGTCTACTCCGCCGACACCGCCGTCACCTCGCCGTACGTGACGCGTGGCCGGCTGGACGCCACCCTCGACTTCCCGCTCCAGGACGCGATCCGCTCGTACGCCTCCCAGGGCGCGGCGCCCGGGCGGCTGGCCTCCGTCTTCGCCGACGACTACCGCTACACGACCGACAAGGCGAACGCGTACGAGCAGGTCACCTTCCTCGGCAACCACGACATGGGCCGCTTCGGGACCTTCCTGAAGCAGGACCGGCCGGGGGCGGGGGAGCAGGAGCTGCTGGACCGGTACCGGCTCGCCAACGAGCTGATGTTCCTGTCCCGGGGCAACCCGGTGATCTACTCCGGTGACGAGCAGGGCTTCACCGGCGCGGGCGGGGACAAGGACGCGCGCCAGCCGCTGTTCGCCTCGCAGGTGGCCGACTACCTGGACGACGACCAGCTGGGCACGGCCCGCACCCACGCGAGCGACGCCTACGATCCGGGACACCCGCTCTACAAGCAGATCAGTGCTCTCTCGAAGCTGACCAAGGACCACCCGGCCCTGCGCGACGGCGTCCAGAGCGAGCGCCTCTCCGACGGTTCCGTCTACGCCTTCGCCCGCACCGACTCCAAGACCCGCACCGAGTACCTGGTCGCCGCCAACAACGCCGCCGAGCCCCGGACCGTGGAGATCGACGCCCCGGCCGGCGCCCAGTACCGCACCCTGTACGGCGGCACGGCGCTCCTGCGCGCCTCCGCGGCCGGCAAGCTCACCGTGACCGTCCCCGCCCTCGGCTCGGTGGTGCTCCAGGCCACGGCGCCGCTCGCCAAGCCCGCCGCCAAGCCCGCGCTGACCCTCCGGGCCCCGGCCGCCGGCGCCACCGGCACCGTCGAGCTCACCGCGGACGTGACCGGCGCCGCCCTGAGCCGGGTGGTCTTCGCCGCGCAGACCGGCGGCGACAAGTGGCAGGTGCTCGGCTCCGCCGACCACGCCCCGTACAAGGTCACCCAGCACATCACCGCGCCCGCCGGGACCGCCCTGCGCTACAAGGCCGTCGTCGTCGACTCCGCCGGCCGCACCGCGAGCGCCCTCGCCGAGTCCCTCGCGGGCCAGGCCCCGCCCGTCGAGGTCCCCACCGCCACGCAGCGCGACTACGCGGTGGTCCACTACAACCGCCCCGACGGCGACTACACCGACTGGCGGCTGTACGCCTGGGGCGACCTCGCCGACGGCGAAGCCACCCCCTGGCCGGCCGGGCACGACTTCACCGGCCGCGACGCCTACGGCGCCTTCGCCTACGTCAGGCTGAAGCCCGGGGCCTCCTCGGTCGGTTACCTCGTCATCGACAAGGACGGCAACAAGGACGTCGCCGCCGACCGCACGATCGACGTGACGAAGACCGGCGAGATCTGGCTGGAGCAGGGCAAGGAACCCGCCCGCACCGACCGGCCCGCCTACCCGCCGCAGGACACCGCCAAGGCCGTCATCCACCACAAGCGCGCCGACGGCGCCTACGACGGCTGGGGCCTGCACGTCTGGACCGGCGCCGCGAACCCGACCGAGTGGTCCAAGCCGCTGCTCCCCTCGCGCACCGACTCCTACGGAGCCGTGTACGAGGTTCCGCTCGCCCCCGGCGCCGGCTCGCTGAGCTACATCCTGCACAAGGGCGACGAGAAGGACCTCCCCACCGACCAGTCCCTGGACCTGAACGCCACCGGCCACGAGGTCTGGACGCTGGGCGGCCAGGAGAAGTACCTCCTGCCGCAGCCCGCCGGTTCGGCCGCCGCCCTGGACCTCACCAAGGCGCAGGCCGTCTGGATCGACCGCGACACCGTCGCCTGGAACGCCCCGCCGGCCGCCGCCTCCCTCCAGCTCCTCGCCTCCCGCGACGGCGCGGTCAAGGCCGAGAACGGCACCCTGACCGGTCTGGCGCAGGCGCAGTGGCTGCGGCTGGGCAGGGCGCAGCTCACGGACGCCCAGAAGCAGAAGTTCCCGCATCTGGCCGGGTACGCGGCCTTCACCGTCGACCCCCGTGACCGGGACCGGGTACGGGAGGCCGTGCGCGGCCAGCTCGTCGCGAGCGCCCGCGCCGCGAACGGCGCCGTCCTGGCCGCCACCGGCGTCCAGCTCGCCGGGGTGCTCGACGACCTCTACGCGAACACCACCGCCCTCGGCCCGGTCTTCAAGGACGGCCGACCCACCCTCGCCGTCTGGGCCCCCACCGCCCAGCGGGTCGACCTGGAGCTCGACGGCCGCACGGTCGCCATGCGCCGCGACGACACCACCGGCGTCTGGTCGGTGCGCGGCGAGCGCGGCTGGGCCGGCAAGCGGTACCGCTACGCCGTGACCGTGTGGGCCCCGAGCACCCGACAGGTCGTACGGAACCTGGTGACCGACCCGTACTCCACGGCGCTGACCACGGATTCGGCGTACAGCCTGGTCGTGAACCTCGCCGACCCGAAGCTCGCCCCGCCCGGCTGGCGCGAGCTGCGCAAGCCCGCGGCCGTGCCCTTCACCTCGGCGCAGATCCAGGAGCTGCACATCCGCGACTTCTCGGTGGCGGACCGCACGAGCGGCCACCCCGGCCAGTACCTGGCCTTCACGGACACCGGCTCGGCGGGCATGCGGCACCTGCGCGACCTGGCCGCCGCCGGGACCTCGTACGTCCACCTCCTCCCGGCCTTCGACATCGGCACCATCCCGGAGAAGCCGTCGGACCGCACCGAGCCCGCCTGCGACCTCAAGGTCTACGCCCCCGACTCCGAGGAGCAGCAGGCCTGCGTGGCCGCCGCGGCCGCGAAGGACGCGTACAACTGGGGCTACGACCCCCTGCACTACACGGTCCCGGAGGGCAGCTACGCGAGCGATCCCGAGGGCACGGCCCGTACGGTCGAGTTCCGCAGGATGGTCCAGTCCCTGAACGGGGCCGGGCTGCGCACGGTGATGGACGTGGTCTACAACCACACCGTGGCGTCCGGGCAGTCGGACAAGTCGGTCCTGGACCGGATCGTGCCCGGCTACTACCAGCGGCTGCTCGCCGACGGCTCGGTGGCCGACTCCAGCTGCTGTGCCAACACCGCCCCCGAGAACGCCATGATGGGCCGGCTCGTCGTGGACTCGGTCGTCACCTGGGCCAAGGAGTACAAGGTCGACGGCTTCCGCTTCGACCTCATGGGGCACCACCCGAAGGCCAACATCCTGGCCGTGCGCGCCGCCCTGGACGCCCTGACGGTGCAGAAGGACGGGGTCGACGGCAAGAAGATCGTCCTCTACGGGGAGGGCTGGAACTTCGGCGAGGTCGCGAACGACGCCCGTTTCGTCCAGGCCACCCAGCAGAACATGGCCGGCACCGGCATCGCCACCTTCTCCGACCGGGCCCGCGACGCGGTGCGCGGCGGCGGCCCCTTCGACGAGGACCCGCGCGTGCAGGGCTTCGCGTCGGGCCTCTTCACCGCCCCGAACGGGTCCCCGGCGAACGGCACGGCGGAGGAGCAGCGGGCCCGGCTGCTGCACGACCAGGACCTGATCAAGGTGGGTCTGACCGGCAACCTCGCCTCGTACACCTTCACCGACACCGCCGGCCGCCGGATCAAGGGTTCCGAGCTGGACTACAACGGCGCCCCGGCCGGCTATGCGGCCGCTCCCGGCGACGCCCTCGCGTACGTGGACGCCCACGACAACGAGACCCTGGCCGACGCCCTGTCGTTCAAGCTCGCGCCGGGCACGGCGGCGGCCGACAAGGCCCGTATGCAGGTCCTGGCGACGGCCACGGCGACCCTCTCGCAGGGCCCGGCCCTGTCCCAGGCGGGCACCGACCTGCTCCGCTCCAAGTCGCTGGACCGCAACTCGTACGACAGCGGGGACTGGTTCAACGCCATCCACTGGGACTGCCGCGACGGCAGCGGCAACGGCTTCGGCCGGGGCCTGCCGCCGGCCGCCGACAACCGTTCGAAGTGGCCGTACGCGAAGCCCCTGCTGGCGGTGCCCGCGCCCGGCTGCGCGGACATCACCGGCGCCGGGTCCGCCTACCGCGACCTGCTCAGGATCCGTACGACGGAGCCCGTCTTCGCCCTGGCTTCCGCCCGGGCGGTCCAGGACCGGCTGGCCTTCCCGCTGTCGGGCCCGGGCGAGACCCCGGGCGTGCTCACCATGACGCTCGGCGACCTGGTGGTGGTCTTCAACGCCACCCCCGCGGCGCAGGCCCAGCGGATCCCCGCCGCCGCGGGCAGTGCGTACGCCCTGCACCCGGTCCAGGCGGCCGGCTCCGACCCGGTGGTCAAGCAGTCCGCGTACGACCCGGCGAAGGGGGAGTTCACGGCGCCGCCCCGCACGGTGTCGGTCTTCAAGCGCTCCTGACGCGGTACGCGTGAGTGAGGCGGCGGCGCCGGCCACGGGCCGCCGCCGCCGCCTTATGTGCCCGGCCCGCCGGGGGCCGCGTCAGACGGCGAGGCGTCGCTCCAGAAGGATCACCCCGTACACGCGGCCGTCCTTGCCCGTCTTGTGGGGGAACTCGCCGACGACCCGGTAGCCCGCCGCCCGGTAGTACGCGAGCAGCCGCGGGTTGGTGGACACGCAGTCCAGCCGTGCCCGCTCCCGGCCGGTCCTGGCGATCCGGTGCTCGGCGTGCTCCAGGATGCGCAGCCCGGCTCCGGCGGGCGCGGCCTCGCGCTCGACCATCAGCCGGTGCACGTAGCCGGCCACGGGCGGCTGGATCCCCCAGGCCTCCTCGTCCGACCACCACAGCTCGTACGCGCCGACGATCCGCCCGTCGGCGTCCTCGGCGAGCCACACCTCTCCCTCGCGCATCTTCGACCGGAAGTGCGCGACGTCCTTATCGCCCGGCTTCCACTGCACGATCCCGTTCGCCCGCATCCAGCGCGCGGCCTGGTCGTACAGCTTCACCAGCGTGCCGGCGTCCTTCTCCTCGGCCTGCCGGAACAAGATCCCGTCGTCAATGATCACGCGGGCATTATCACCAAGAGCATGATCATCGCGGGAGCGGGACCACCCCGCGGGACCCCTCCGCCGCCTCGGACCCCCCGGCCGCCGGGCCGCCCGGCGCGAGGAGGGCCAGCCTGCCGACCAGCTCGCCGAAGGGCCCGTCGGCCGGCTCCCGGGCCAGGATCCGTACGAGGATCCCCGCCATCTCGGCGTCGTACGCGGCGCTCACGGCCGCCAGCGCCGCGAAGTCGTGCACCAGTTGCAGCTCCAGCTCGGCCCGCGGGATCTCCCGCCCGTCCAGCCAGAGCAGCGCGGTCGTCTCGGCCAGCGACACCCAGGAGCGCACGACGAGCGCGAGGCGCGCGGGCGGCTCCTCCACCTCGAGGTGGCTCAGGATCTGCAGGTACGCGGCGCGGCGGACCTCGTCGACCATGGCGTTGGTCCGGCTGCTCCCGGCCGCCGGACCGCCCCGCATCAGCGCCGAGAAACCGGGGCCGTGGTCGTCGACGAAGGCGAAGAACCGCCCCATCACCCGCAGCAGCCGCGCCCCGAGCGGACCTTCCCGGGGTTCCACGAACCGCAGCGCCAGCTCGTCGGCGGCCCGTCGCAGCGCGGCCTCGTAGAGGCTCAACTTGCCCGGGAAGTAGTGGTAGACGAGCGGCCGGGATATCCCCGCGGCCGCCGCGATCTCGTCGATGGACACGTCGTCGGGAGACCGGTGGCTGAACAGCTCCAGGGCAACCCCGATCAGCTGCTGCCGCCGCTCCTCGACACCCATCCTGCGCCGCACCCCGGTTGTCATGCCGACACCCTACTTCGCCGCCGGGTGCGCGCAGGGGCTACAGGTCCAGGACCAGGCGGTCCGAGACGGCGCGGGAGACGCACAGGAGCATCGAGTCCTCGCGTTCGCCGTCGGTGAGGAGTTCGTCGCGGTGGTCCGCCTCGCCCGCCAGGACGCGGTGTTGGCAGGTGCCGCAGAAGCCCTGTTCGCAGGAGTACGGGGTGTTGGGCAGCTCCCGCCGCACCGCGGCCAGGGTGGTCTCCGCCGCACCGACCTCGACCGTGCGCCCCGAGCGGTGGAGTTCGACCGTGAACGGCTTCGCGACCCCGGTCGACGCCGCCGGGGTGAAGCGCTCCAGGTGGACCGTGGTGCCCGCCGGGGCGGCCTCGGTGACCGCCCGCATCAGGGGGCCCGGGCCGCAGCAGTAGATCAGCGTGCCCGGCGCGGCCCCGGAGAGCGCGGCCAGGGAGGGGAGGCCCGCCTCGTCCTGCGGGACGATCGTCACGCGCTCGCCGTAGGCCTCCAGTTCGGGGAGGAACGGCATCGACGCCCGGGAGCGGCCCCCGTACAGCAGGGTCCACTCGGCGCCGGCGGCCGTGGCGGCGCGCAGCATCGGGAGCACCGGTGTGATGCCGATGCCACCCGCGACGAAGGCGTAACGGGGGGCGGTGGCCAGCTCGAAGCGGTTGCGAGGCGGCCGCACCGCCAGCTCGGCGCCCTCCGCCAACCGGGTGTGGGCCTCGCGGGAGCCGCCGCGGCCGTCCTCGACCAGCCGGATCGCGATGGTGTAGCGGCCGGCCGCGGCCGGGTCGCCGCACAGGGAGTACTGGCGGACCAGTCCGGAGGGCAGCGTCACGTCCACGTGCGCGCCCGGGGTCCACGACGGGAGCTCCGCTGATTCCAGGGTCAGTTGGAGCACGCCCGCGGCGGGCTGCGTACGGGCCATGATCAGGGTGGGGATCCACCGGCGCGGGGAGTAGCCCGATATCGGGGTCTGCAGCGCGGGCAGCGGCCACAGCGGGGAGCGGTCGATCCGCTTGCGCAGCGCCCGCCTGGTCACCCAGGCGGCGCCGGCCAGGGCGGTCACCGTCACGGCGCGGTTCACGCGTGCGCACCGCCGTTCGCGCCGGGGGAGGAGGCGAGGTAGGCGACGGCCTGGGCCGTCGAGCCCTCCTGCGAGGGGTGGTACGTACGGGACAGGTACGTGGGGATGGACTTCAGCATGGAGCCCGTCGAGGGCAGGACGCCGCGCCGGCCCGCGCGGTGGAAGCGGCCGAGCGAAGCCTTGCCGTCCGCCAGCGAGGGGTCGTTCTCCATGAAGAAGCGGGCCCCGCGCTGCCACAGGAAGACCAGCGCCGCGAAGGCGGTGGCCCAGGTCCGGGCCCGGCGGCGGTAGCCGCCGTCCACGTGCATGAAGAGGTCGAAGGCCACCGAGCGGTGCTCCACCTCTTCCGCGCCGTGCCAGCGCAGCAGGTCCAGCATCACCGGGTCCGCGCCGCGCCGGTCCAACTCCTCGGCGTTGAGCACCCAGTTTCCGAGGAACGCCGTGTAGTGCTCGATGGCCGCGATCATCGCGACCCGCTCCATCAGCCACCATTCGCGCGCCTTGCCCGGCGGGAGGGTGCGGTCGCCGAGCATCTTCTCGAAGAGCCAGTCCACCTGGGCCGTGTACGGGGTGGGGTCCAGGCCGAGGCGCTTGAGGTGGGGCAGTACGTCGTCGTGGGCGGCGGCGTGCATGGCCTCCTGGCCGATGAAGCCGACGACGTCCGCCCGCAGCCGCTCGTCCTCGATGTACGGCAGGACCTGCTTGTAGACGTGGACGAACCACCGCTCGCCCGCCGGGAGCAGCAGGTGCAGCACGTTGATGGTGTGCCCGGCGAACGGGTCGCCGGGCAGCCAGTGGAGCGGGGTGTCCTCCCAGTCGAAGGACACGTTCCGGGCCTTGAGTTCCATGTGTTCCGCCGCCACGGGGGCGGGCGCGAGCGGCGTATTAGACATGGCGTCAATGTACTGATGGGTAAGGGGGAGGGAAACCCCTCTGCACCCGATTCCCCGGACCGCTCAGCGAAGCACCCCCGCCTTCGTGCCGTCCGTGAGCTTGCCCGACAGGTCCACCTGGGCGCCCGCCGGTGCCTTGACCGCCAGGCGGTTGCCCGTCGCCGCGCCGCTCACGCCGCCGCCCGACACCGACAGCGACGCGAACTGCGCGCTGCCCGCCGCCAGTACGTACCACTGGCCGGCCCGCGACTTCCACAGCACGCCCGCCAGCACCCGGGGCTCCCGCGGTCCGCAGGCGGGCGAGCCCTCCGCCTTCGCCGCCTGCGCCGCGGGGGCCGTGCCCGGAGCCAGGAACTGCGCCTGCACCCGGTCCGCCGTGCCCTGCCAGGTCTCCGCCCGGGTGCACAGCCAGGTCGCGGTGCCGTCGCCCTCGGGCAGCGGCTGCTTCGCGTACGTCCAGGCGTTGACCGAACGGACCCCGTGCGAGCGCACCGACGCCAGCAGACAGGCGGTACGCGACCACTCGCCGAGCTCCGTGCCCTCCGTCACGTCGCGTTCGGCCCCCGGCGCGCCCGAGGTCAGCCGCGCCGGGGTCAGCTCGCCCAGGTCGGTGACCAGCCGGGTCGCGCCGTCGCCGGTCAGGGCCAGCGCGTTCCAGGTGGTGCAGGTGCCGTCCGGGGCGGGGCTGCCGACCGGCGGGGTGATCCCGTCGACCAGCTTCAGCGGCGCCGGGGATTCGCCCGGCTTGAGCAGGTCCCGCAGCGCGGCGCCGGTCACCCAGGGCGCCGCCAGGTAGCGGACGTTGCCGTCGACCCGGCTGAGCACCAGGCCGGTGGCCGTGTCCGCCGAGGCGCCGTCGGTCCGGGCGAAGTCGAGGGCGGCGATCTCGGTGCCGCTGCGCGGCTCGGCGTACCGGACCACGCGCAGCCCGTCGTAGAGCAGGACCACGACGGCCTGGTCCACGGCGCCCGCGAAGAGCAGCTGCGGCGGTCCCATCGGCGGGCCGGACGGGGTGCCCGGGGTGGCCGAGACGACCACCGTCGAGCCCGGGCGGGCCCAGACGGCCAGCGCCCGGCGCAGCAGCTCGGCGTCGTCGGCGCGGTCGCCGCGCACGGGCCAGCCGGAGTAGTCGGTACGGGAGGACGTACGCCAGACGGTGGGCGCGACCCGGACCAGCTGCCCGGGGTCCAGTGCCTGCTCCGCCGCGGCGTTGCGCGCGTACAGCGGGGCGGCGGCCCCGTCCGAGCCCCAGCCGCCGCCCGGCAGCGCGAGCAGCGCCCCGCACACGGCGAGCGCTGCCCCGGCGGCGAGTGCGGCCCGCACCAGGCGGCGCCGCCGCAGCAGGTCGGTGGGGCGGGCCTGGAGCACGCACGGGTCGAACTCCGGGGAGGTGAACAGCGCGTCGTTCGCCGGGTCCCCGGACTCCGCGACGGCGGCGGCCGGGTTCACCACGCCGACCTCGGTCAGCACCCGCAGCACCTCCGGCTCGGGCAGCCGCTCCAGGGCCCGCAGCACGCAGGCGGCGCGGCCGGGCCCGTCGAGCGTGGCCAGCCACTGGTCGAGCGCCAGCTCCTCGGCTCCGCCGGAGCGCGGGAACAGCCGCAGTCCCCACACCTGGGGGAGCAGCGGCGGGAGCTGCGCGCGGCGGGGCAGCGCGCGGAAGGTCAGCGGGATCCCGGCCTCCAGGGCGGCCCGCAACACGCGCAGGCGCACGTACGCGTATCCGGAGTCGCCGGGGGCGCCGCCGCGCTGCCCCGGCACCCCGCCCTGCTGCCCGGCGGCCGCGGCCCGCGCGGCCGCCCCGAACCGCCGCCCGCCCGGCAGTGCGCGCTGGGCCAGGGAGTGGGCGGTGAGCACCCGCCGGTTGCGGCCGAGGGCGGGCGGCAGCACCAGATAGGCGAGCCGCACCAGCCGCGGGTAGTGCTCGACGATGGCGGCCTCGGCCTGCTCGACGTCGAGGGCCCCGGAAGGCTCGGAAGACAGGGGGCGGGTGGCGGTATCCGGCGCAGTCACGTTCAGCAGAACGAGCGAATCGTCGGATGGTCACCCGTCTCCGGTGTCCCCGTCCGGGCTAAATCGCGTCCGTCTCCCTGACGGTTCAGCCGGTCACCAGGCGGTCGCGCAGCGCCTCGACCGTCTCGTCGGGGACGCCGAGGCCCTCGCGCACGTACTTCTCCATCGAGCCGTAGCGCGTGCTCACCTCGTCCAGCGCGGCCTCCAGGTAGGAGGGGAAGACGCCGATCAGCGCCAGCGCGATGTCCGGGTCGCCGCCGGCCGCCGTGAACCCCTCGATCATCGGCGCGAAGGCGTGCTTGACCGCCGCGTTGACCGACAGGTACTCGGCCGTCAGGGTCTCGTCGTCCGCGCCGAGCAGCGACAGGATCACCGTCGCGCCCCAGCCGGTGCGGTCCTTGCCGGCCGTGCAGTGGAAGAGCAGCGGGCCGCAGTCGGGGTCGGCGAGCTCGGTGAGCAGCATCCGGTACGAGGCCTGCGCCGAGCCGGAGTTGACCAGGGACCGGTAGACGTCGCCGAAGAGCGCCTGCGCCTTGCCGCCGCCGAGGTGCTCCTCGGCCACGGCCGGGTTGGACAGCAGGTCCTTGAGCTGGGCCGCGGCGGGCATCTTCGTGGTGCCGGAGTTCATCTTGTCGGCGAGCACGTCACCGATCAGGAGGCGCACGCCGGCCGGCAGCCGGTCGGGGTGATCGGCCCGCTCGATGTCGGTGCGGAAGTCGATGACCGTACGCAGGCCCAGTGCGGCCACCGCCGGGTCGGCGTCGAGGTCGAGCCGGTCGAGCTGGCCGGAGCGCAGGACGAGCCCGGGGCGGACGGCGCGACCGCCGCAGAGCGTGGCGCCGCCCAGGTCGCGCAGGTTGGCGACGGTGGTGGCGGGGATGGCGGTCATCGTGGCGGCTCCAGCGGGGTGCGAGTGACGCAAACGCGTCAGCGGTGCGTTTTCATATGATTTTCGGAGATTTCGTACCCGAAAGGTAATCGACGGCCAGCGAGAGCCCCACTCCGAGCCCCAGGGCCACCAGGTGCCCGGCGTCCGTGAAGGTCCGCTCCCGCTTCAGCAGCGGCCGGGCGGCGATCGCCAGCAGCCCCAGGCGGGCCGTGGTGCGCACCGCCCCGCGCGGCAGCGTCGAGGTCAGCGCGCCGAGCACCGCGTTGAAGCCGTAGCTGGTGCCCACGTCCAGGGCGCGCCGGGTCCGCCGGTCGGCCGCCCCGCGCAGGACGCCGTACACCAGCAGCGTCGCCGCGGTGTGGCCGAGCAGGAACACCCCGGCGGTCCACCAGGCCCCGTACGCGTACTCGGCGTACCCGAGCACCGCGACCAGCAGCAGGGCGTACGGCAGGGGCATCGGCTCCTCGACGACGAAAGCACTGGTCAGGAGCGTGTCCCAGTGTCCGGAGTCGAGGTTGTCGACGTTGGTCGAGCAGCGGCGCAGCACGCGCTCGCGCTCCGCCGGATCCAGTCGTCCCAGGGCGTGAGCGCCCAGCTGGACCCCGCCCGCGTACACCGCTCCGACTGGCAAAGGCCATGGCAATGGATTCACCCGACCATGATCGGATACCACCCTCCGGCGGGGGTCACCGGGCCCCGTGCGAGCATGTTCCGGCCATGCTCGAGAATTCCGCGCCGTTGCGCGCCGCACGGGCCGCGATGTTCGCGGCGGTGTGTACCGCTTTGGGTGCGGTGGGGCATTCGTACATGTCCGGCACGGACATTCCCCTCACGGGTCTTCTGGCCGCTTTCGTGCTGACCGGCGGGCTCGCCTGGCTCGGCGCAGGGCGCCGCCGCGGGCCCGTCTCCATCGCCGTGGCCCTGCTGGGCGTCCAGGCCGTGCTGCACGGCGTCTTCTCCGGGAGCCAGGCGGCGAAGCCCGCACCCGCGCCCGGCGCGATGCCCGGGCACCACGACATGCCGGGCACGGGCATGTCGATGTCCATGCCCGAGATGGCGGGCATGGACGGCATGACAGGGATGGACGGCATGGCGGGCATGGACGGCATGGCGGGGACGGCCGCGCACGCCCACGGGCACGGCGGCCTCGGCATGATCGCCGCGCACGTCCTCGCCGGGCTGTTCTGCGCGGCCTGGCTGGCCTGGGGCGAGGCCGCCGTGTTCCGGCTGGCCGGGGTCCTCGCGGCCGGCGCGCTGCTCGCCGCCCGGCCGCTCGCCCGGGTCCTGGCCCTGCTCCGCACGCGCCTGGCCCCCGTACCGCGGGAGCCCGCCTTGCGCCCGGCGTACGAACGGCCGCGCGCACTGCGCGGGGCCGTACACGCCCACGCCCTGGAGCGGCGCGGCCCGCCCGCCCGGCGAACGACCCGAGCCACGGCCCCCGGCCGTCCTGCCCGCGCCTGACCGGCGCACCTCCTCGGCGAGGGGGCGAGACCTGGGGCCGATCACCCATGTCTTCGCCAACACCTAGGACCCACATGTCCCTCGACGAGGTTCAGGACGTCCGCGCAGCGGACTCCGACGTACCCGACAGCCCCCCGGCCCCGTCCCGCCCCGGCGGATGGGCGGCCCTGCGGCCGCTGCTGCTGCGGATGCACTTCTACGCCGGGCTGCTGACGGCCCCGCTGCTCTTCCTCGCCGCCGCCACCGGACTGCTGTACGCCGGCTCGTGGCAGGCCGAGAAGATCCTCTACTCCGACCAGCTGACGGTAGCCCGCGTCGGCGGGCACGCCCTGCCGCTCAGCGCCCAGGTCGAGGCCGCCAAGACCGCCGCCCCTCAGGGCAAGGTCGTCTCCGTGGCGCCCGCGCCCGAGGCCGACGCCACCACCCGCGTGGTGATGGAGGACCCGGGGCTGGAGGAGGGCGAGACCCTCACCGTGTTCGTCGATCCGTATACGGCCGGGGTGCGCGGACAGCTCACCACCGCCGGCGACGCACTGCCCCTGCGGGCCTGGCTGAGCGAGTTCCACTCCAGCCTCCAACTGGGTGAGTTCGGCCGGAACTACAGCGAACTCGCCGCCAGCTGGCTGTGGGTGATCGCGCTGGGCGGGCTGGCCCTGTGGATCGGCCGCCGGCGCAGCCGCAGGGCCCTGCTCGTCCTGCCCGACCGCAAGGCCACCGGGCGCCGCAAGACCCTGTCCTGGCACGGCGCCGTCGGCCTGTGGGCCGCCGTCGGGCTCGTCGCGCTCTCCGCGACCGGTCTGACCTGGTCGAAGTACGCGGGCGAGAACATAGGACGGCTCCAGGACGGCCTCGGCGGCGCCACCCCGTCCGTGTCCGCCAAGCTGAGCGCAGGTGCGGGCGCCGACGGCTCCGACGAGCACGCCGGCCACGTCATGACCGAGGGCATGGAGATGCCCCCGCCCGCGCCCACCGCCGACGTCGGCATCGACCGGGCCGTGGAGGCCGCCCGCGCCGCCGGGGTCACCGAGTACCTCCAGGTCACCCTGCCCGCCGGCGGCAAGGGCTACGTCATCAAGGAGAAGGACAAGCAGGTGCCGGTGCACCTGGACTCCGTCGCCGTCGACCCCGCCGACGGCCGGGTCATGGACGAGCTCCGCTTCGCCGACTACCCCCTGCTCGCCCAGCTGACGCGCTTCGGCATCGACCTGCACATGGGTCTGACCTTCGGGCTCGCGAACCAGCTGGCGCTCGCCGCGCTCGCCGTCGCGGTGATGTCCATGGTCGTCTGGGGCTACCGGATGTGGTGGCTGCGCAGGCCCACCAAGGAACGCAAGCTCCTCGCCGGCCGCGCCCAGCCGCGCGGGGCTTGGCGCAAGCTGCCGGTGACCGTGGTGCTGCCGCTGGCCGCGGCGACGGCCGTCGTGGGCTGGTTCGTCCCGCTGTTCGGGATCAGCCTGGTGGCCTTCCTGGCCGTCGACGTCCTGCTCGGCTTCGCCGCGGCGCGCCGGGCCAAGGCCGCGCTCTAGGCTCCGAACGCAGGTGGGCCCGTACTCCCCGGGGGGAGTACGGGCCCACCGTCATGTCAACGCACGCCTCAGGGGGCGTACTTGTAACCCACCCGCCGCACGGTCTGGATCGCGCCGCGGTGGGCGGTGCCCAGCTTGCGGCGCAGCCGGGCGATGTGGACGTCCACCGTGCGGCCGTCGCCGACGTGGCCGTAGCCCCACACCGTGGTCACCAGCTGGTCGCGGCTGTGCACCCGGTGCGGGTGCGCGACCAGGTGCGCCAGCAGCTCGAACTCCAGGTACGTCAGGTCGAGTACCGCGCCGTCCACCTCGGCGGTGCGCTGCGCCGGGTCGATGCGGACCAGGGCGTCCCCGGTGGTGGCGGGAGCCTGCGGGGCGGGCGGGGCGAGCGCGACGGGCGGCTGCTGGTCGGCCGGTACGAGAACCAGGTAGCCGACCATCGGCGGCTGGCCGGGCAGCGCCGGCAGGGTGTGCTGGGGGGCGGGCAGCCAGGTGGCGCCGGGCGGGAGGAAGTCCACGACACGGGCCACCTCGTCCCGGTCCACGGCCCGCAGCCGGTGACGCGGACTGGGCGGGAAGGTCAGGGGCGAGGTCGCGGCGGAGGCGGAAACGAGGGAACGGGTGTTGGCCATGAGTGGTCAGCTCTTTCGCGCGGAGTGGTCGGCAGGAGACGTACGTACGTCGTCGTACCGCGCAGACCGAAGGCCTCGGGGAAGGTCTGGTGGGAGATCCCGGAAGGCTTTAGAGGGCCGGCGCGTTCTTCGCGCGGCAACACACCCGGTCGAAATCGTGATCCTGACGGGAAGGCCAGAACGGCTCGAGGTCGCTGTGACCTGTCGAGGTGTGCGGGTGGCTGGCCATGGCGCTCATTCAAGCAGATGTAGGCGTCCGGGGGCAGACCCCGTCTCAGCTGGTGGAGCGGAATCTCAAATTCCGCGATCAAGGGTTCGTCAAGCCGTCACAATCCCGACAAACCATCAGCCGTCCGCAGGGGCAGGGGCAGGGGCAGGGGCAGGGGCTGGGACGGCGCGGCGCCCGCCCTCCCGCGCGAAGGGAGGACGGGCGCCGCGCTGTCGGTCGGCGCCGGTGCGAGACCGGCGCCGGTCTCAGACCAGGCCGTCCTTCTCCAGGCCGGTGCAGCAGGTGTCCGTGATCAGACGGGTCACCACGTACGGGTCCACGTTCGCGTTCGGGCGGCGGTCCTCGATGTAGCCCTTGCCGTCCTTCTCCACCTGCCACGGGATGCGGACCGACGCGCCGCGGTCCGAGACGCCGTAGCTGAACTCGTTCCACGGGGCGGTCTCGTGCAGACCCGTCAGACGTTCGTCGATGCCCGCGCCGTAGTTCTTGACGTGGTCCAGCGGCTTGCTGCCCTCGCCCAGCGCCTCGCACGCGGAGATGATCGCGCGGTAGTCCTCGCGCATCGCCCTGGTGGAGAAGTTGGTGTGCGCACCCGCGCCGTTCCAGTCGCCCTTGACCGGCTTGGGGTTCAGCGTCGCGGAGACGTTGAAGTCCTCGGCCGTGCGGTAGAGCAGCCAGCGGGCGATCCACAGCTGGTCGGAGACCTCCAGCGGCCCGACGGGGCCGACCTGGAACTCCCACTGGCCGGGCATGACCTCGGCGTTGATGCCGGAGATGCTCAGGCCCGCCGCGAGGCAGTGGTCCAGGTGCTTCTCGACGATGTCGCGGCCGAAGATCTCGTCCGAGCCGACACCGCAGTAGTAGCCGCCCTGGGCCGCCGGGAAGCCGTTGACCGGGAAGCCGAGCGGGCGGGTGCCGTCGAAGAAGGTGTACTCCTGCTCGATGCCGAAGATCGGCGCCTGGCCGGCGAACTTCTCGGCGATCGGGCGGAGCAGCGCGCGGGTGTTCGACGCGTGCGGGGTCATGTCGATGTTCAGGACCTCGCACAGGACGAGGACGTTGTTCCCGCCGCGGATCGGGTCCGGGCAGGAGAACACCGGCTGGAGTACGCGGTCGGAGGCGTGGCCCTCGGCCTGGTTGGTGCTGGATCCGTCGAAGCCCCAGACCGGCAGCTCGTCGCCGTCGGAGAGGATCTTCGTCTTGGAGCGCAGCTTCGCCGTCGGCTCGGTGCCGTCGATCCAGATGTACTCAGCCTTGTAGCTCACGGGCCCCATCCTTCGGTGCGTCGCTCCGGCGCAGGCTCTGCGGGCGCTGCGGATTCGTGCGGTGTGGACCAGAGCGTGCCCCCTCGCGATTTCTCTTCCGTTGCCCGTGTGTGAACCCCGTGTTACCGAGGTTTACACCGCAGGTCGGGTGGCTTGTGCGGGTTGACGGTCGGGCAGCCGTACGAGTGGGGCACACTGAGCGGGTGAGCATTTCGTACGATTTGAACTCCGCCGGTGACGCCGCCGATGAGGCCGTCTCCCGTCCCCGTCCCCGGGTCGGGCTGCTGGGCACGGGGCCCTGGGCCCGCCGCACCCACGCCCCCGCCCTCGCCGCGCACACCGGCTCCGAGTTCGTCGGAGTGTGGGGCCGGCGCCCCGAAGCCGCGGCCGAACTGGCGGCCGCGTACCGCGTGAAGGTGTACGAAGACCCCGACGCGCTGTTCGCGGACTGTGACGTCGTGGCCTTCGCCCTGCCGCCCGACGTACAGGCCCCGCTCGCGGTGCGCGCGGCCGCCGCCGGATGCCATCTGCTGCTGGACAAGCCCGTCGCCACCACCGTGGAGGACGCCCGCGCGGTCGCCGGGGCCGCCTCGGAACACCGGGTCGCCTCCGTCGTCTTCCTGACCCTGCGCTTCGCCGAGCCGACCGCGGGCTGGGTCGAGGAGCAGGCCGGGCGCACGGGGTGGTTCACCGCCAGCGCCCACTGGCTCGGCGCCGTCTTCCCGCCCGACGGCGCGCCCAGCGCGTACGCCGACTCGCCCTGGCGCAAGGCCAAGGGCGGGCTGTGGGACGTCGGCCCGCACGCCCTGTCGGTCCTGATCCCGGTGCTCGGCGACGTCACCTCGGTCAGCGCCACCCGGGGGCCCTCCGACCTGGTCCAGCTGGCCCTGCGCCACGCCTCCGGCGCGGCGAGCACCGCCGTCCTCAGCCTCGGCGCCCCGAGTGCGGCCGCCGGGGTGGGGCTGGAACTGCGCGGGGCCGCGGGCGTCTTCGGGCTCCCGGACTGGAGCGACGTCCCGGGCGCGTACGGCCGCGCGCTGGACGCGCTGCTCGCGGCGGCCCGTACCGGGGTGCCGGATCCGCGCGGGGCCGCGTTCGGGGCGCGGCTGACGGAGATCCTGGCGGAGGCGGAGTCGCAACTGCCGGGCTGAGCCGGCGGGGCCGAGCGGGCCGGCGGGGCCGAGCCGGCCGGCTGGGCCGAGGCTGGCGGCTGGGCCGAGGGAGCCAACGGGGCGAGGGCGGCGCTACTTGATCACGGCATTGGCCACGATGATCGCCAGGCCGATCGTGGCGTCCGCGAGGCCGATCAGCACCGCGGACCTGAGCCGGTAGCCGACCCGGATCGCCACGAAGGACCCCCAGGCGAACAGCAGCGCGGTGTTCAGGCCGAGCCCGACGGCCGTCACCCCGTACGACTCCCACCCGATGAGCCCGGCGAGGACCAGCAGCAGGACGGTGGGCAGGGTGGCCGCGATCATCGGCCACTCGTTCCACAGGGCCCGGGCGAGGATCCGCCACCGGTGCCCGACGGAACCGTCCCGGTGGCTGGCCATGTGGTGCGAGTACCCGTGCGCGGCCGCGGCCGCGGCCGCCGTGACGGCCACCCAGCTGGCGTCGTAGAACGGGGTGTAGGGCTTCTGGTCCAGCGCGGCCAGCAGCCCGCTGGCGAGCACCGTCCCGTACACCCCGCCGAACATCCAGTCGGCGCCGCGCCGGGGCGGGGGAAGGTGCTGCGGGCTCTGCGGCTGCGGCGACTGCTCGGCGTTCACGGTGCGGCGTTCCTCGGGTGCGCTATATCCCCTTTCGGGCTGACTTCGGCCAGCGTAGGTGCTGCGAGGTGGGCTCCGCGTCAGCGCAACCCGTGCCGGGGGCCGGGGCCGCTTAGCCCTTGCGGGAGAGGGCCTCGCGGACGGCCTCGTCGGAGCGGCCGATCACGGCCGTGCCGTCCTCGGCGGTGATGATGGGGCGCTGGATCAGCTTCGGGTGCGCCGCCAGGTGGGCGATCCAGCGCTGCCGGGCCTCCTCGGTCTCCTCGCGCGGCAGTTCCCGTACGCCCGTCTCCTTCGCCAGAGGGTCCGACGTACGGGTGATGTCCCACGGCTCCAGGCCCAGGCGGTTCAGGACCTCGCGGATCTCGGTTTCGGAGGGGACGTCCTCCAGGTAGCGCCGGACCGTGTACTCGGCGCCCTCCGCGTCGAGCAGGGTCAGCGCGCTGCGGCACTTCGAACAGGCGGGATTGATCCAGATCTCCATGCCGGAAAGCTTAGCGAGGCGGCGCCTGGCCAGGTCCTTTGTCAGTGGTCGCCGGTAAAATCGAGGGAGAACGACAGGACGCCAACTACCGTTTGGGAGGCTGTAGATGGCCACTGCCATGACCGCGAACACCGTCCAGCACGTGAAGAAGAAGCCGCTGCCGGCGGGGCTGCCCCGCGAGTGGTACGAGACGCACAACCGGCGCCTGAAGGCGATGCGGTTGGCGATATCCCTGCTCGACTCGGGGACGTATGACGCTCAGCGCGCCACGAACCGCAAGATCCGCACGATGGCCGTGCGGACGGGGATGCACCGCCCGTCCAATGTCACCTGCAAGATGGTCCGCTCGTTCATCCGCGCAGCCGGCTGAGCGGGGACCCGGGGGTCCACGAGGGGGCCGGGGCGTCGACCAGAAAGACCTTGACGACCCGGCCCGCTTCCCCGTCGCCCTCCCCGTCGCCGTCGACGGTGCCGTCGACGGTGCCGCGCACCGGGGCCTCGATCGCGGGGTGCCCGGCGGGGATGCCGGAGTCCGCACCGAGCACGTCCTCGTAGGCCGTGCCCAGGATGATGGCGCCCGTCAGCAGCGCGACGGCGCCCGCCGCCGCCACGACGGCCGATATCCGCCTGCTGTACTCGTACGGTGCGCGCATCGGTGGGCCTCGGCGTTCCGTGATCGGGTCGGGTGGTGGATCCGAGCGAAACACGGAGAGCGGCCCATGGCGGCGGCCGTCATCGTTTGATCACATAACCGGGACGGGGTGGTCATGACGGACCGGCAGCGGGCCGCCCCTCGCCCTCGCCCGTACCGCCGCCCGTACCGCCGTCCATGCCGCCGTCCAGCGACAGCACCAGCAGGGCCACGTCGTCGCGCGGCCCGCCGCGGGTGAAGGACTCCAGGTCCCGCCACACCGCGCGCGCCAGGCCCGCCGGATCCGTCGCGAGTGCGGGGACCCGGTCGGCCAGCGGGTAGAAGTGCCCCGTCGCGTCCCGGGCCTCCGTCGCGCCGTCGGTGTGCAGCAGCAGCCGGTCCCCGGCCCGGACCGGGATCTCGGCGACCGCAGGCGGGGCCGGACCGGCCAGGCCCAGGCCGAGCGGGGGGCCCGGCTCCACGACGAGCTCGCGGACCGCGAGGCCGCGCAGCAGCAGCGCCGGGGGATGCCCGCACGACAGCACCCGTACGAGATCCAGCCCGGGCGGGAACTCCATCAGCACCGCCGTCGCGAACAGCTCAGGATGCTCCACGGAGGCGGCCACCGAGTCCGCCAGCAGCCGGCGGTCCAGGCGGGCCGCCACCGCCGAGAGTTCCGCGTCGTCCAGGACCCCCTCGCGGAAGGCCCCGAGCAGCGCGGCCACCGTGCCGACCGCCGCGAGGCCGTGGCCCTGGACGTCGGCGACGATCGCGCGTACCCCGTACGGGCCGGGCCGTACGTCGTACAGGTCGCCGCCGACCAGGGTGCCGCGTTGGGCCGCGCGGTACAGGCCCGAGCAGCGGACGGGTCCGACGCGGTCGGGCACGGGCGGCAGTACGGCCAACTGGGCGGCCTCGGCGACGGTACGCACGTTCACGAGCTGGGCGTCGCGGCGCCGGCGGACCCAGGCGATCACCACGCTGAGCAGGCCGATCGCGGCGACGGTGGCGAGGTCGGCGCCGCGGGCGTGGGAGAGGCCGATCACCGGCAGGCCGAGGAGCCCGAGCACGACGGCGGCGAAGACGGCGGTGCCGGCGGCGCCGTAGGCGAACGCGGCCACCGGGGGCAGCCCGGCCAGGAAGTAGCCGAACTCGACGTCGCCCGGGGTGGCGCGCTGGGCGAGCACCAGCACGACGAGGGCCGCCGCGGGCGCGAGCCGGGCCCAGCGCGGCGGCGGCGCCCCGCGCAGCCAGCCCGGCTCCTCGTGTCCGCGTCTCACCCCTCCACCCTGGTACGGGGTGCGGGGCGGCGCACGCCGGGTGGCCCCTTACGGTCCTGGCCGCGACAGTGGTGGCGTGACGGATACGCAGAGCGCGGCGATCAGCACCCGGCTGAACTGGCTGCGCGCGGGGGTGCTCGGAGCCAACGACGGGATCATCTCCACGGCCGGCCTGGTGGTGGGCGTGGCCGGGGCGACCACCTCGCGGTCGGCGATCGTGGCGGCGGGCGTGGCCGGGCTGCTGGCCGGGTCCCTGTCGATGGCGGCGGGGGAGTACGTGTCGGTGAGCTCGCAGCGGGACTCCGAGAAGGCGGCACTGGACTTCGAGCGGCGGGAGCTGGCGGAGGCGCCGCAGGAGGAGCTGGCGGAGCTGACCGACCTGCTCGTGGCCCGGGGCCTGTCCCGGGACCTGGCCCGGGAGGCGGCGGAGCAGCTGACGGAGCGGGACGCGTTGCGGGCGCACGCCCGGGTGGAGCTGGGGATCAACCCCGACGAGCTGGCGAACCCGTGGCACGCGGCCTTCGCGAGCCTGATCGCCTTCACCGCGGGGGCGGCGCTGCCGCTGCTGGCGATCGTCCTGCCGGGGGCTTCCAGCCGGGTCCCGGTGACGGTCGGCGCGGTGCTCGCGGCGCTCGCCCTGTGCGGGGTGGCCGGCGCCCGCCTGGGCGGTGCCCCGGTCCCGCGCGCGGTCCTGCGCACCGTGGCCGGCGGCGCCCTGGCGATGGCCGTCACCTACGCGGTGGGAACCTGGCTGGGCACCTGACCCCGACCAGTCCCACTGCCGGGGCTCAAACGCCTGCGAGGCTGGACTTGTGTGGCGGCATCAGCCAGAAATCAGCCCCGCCGGCGTTTGAGGCGCGGGGTCCGGGGCGGAGCCCCAGGGGCCGGGCCGCGGCCGGGCACGCACGCGGCCCACGCGGCAGGATGGGGGCATGCGAATCGCAGTCACCGGTAGTACCGGCCTCATCGGGCACGCCCTCGCGCAGAACCTCCGCGCCGACGGCCACGAAGTCGTCCGCCTGGTGCGGCGCGAGCCGACGGCTCCCGACGAGGCCAAGTGGGACCCGGCCCGGGGCCACGTGGACCCCACCGCCCTGGCCGGCTGCGAAGCCGTCGTGCACATGGCCGGCGCCGGCGTCGGCGACCACCGCTGGACCGCCGCGTACAAGCGCGAGATCCGCGACAGCCGGGTCAACGGCACGCGGGCCATCGCCGATGCCGTCGCCGCGATGCCCCGCCCCCCGGCGGTCTTCGTCAGCGGCTCCGCCATCGGGTACTACGGCGACACCGGTGACCGCGCCGTCGACGAGGACTCCCCGGCCGGCCGGGGCTTCCTCGCCGAGGTCTGCGTCGAGTGGGAGGCCGCGGCGGCCCCCGCCCGGGCGGCCGGGGTCCGGACCGTGTTCGCCCGTACCGGCCTGGTCGTGGCCCGGCAGGGCGGGGCCTGGGGCCAGTTGTTCCCCGTCTTCCGCGCCGGCCTCGGCGGCCGCCTCGGCAATGGCCGCCAGTACTGGTCGCACATCTCCCTCCGGGACGAGATCGCGGCCCTGCGGCACATCATCGACACCCCCTCCCTGGAGGGCCCGGTCAACCTCACCGCCCCCGAACCGCTGACGAACCGCCAGGTCACCGCGGCCATGGGCCGGGTCCTGCGGCGCCCCGCGGTGATCCCCGTACCCGCGCTCGCACTCAAGGTCGCGCTCGGCCAGTTCGCCGAGGACGTGCTCGGCAGCCAGCGGGTGCGGCCCGCCCGGCTGCTGGAGTCGGGGTTCGTGTTCCGCGATCCGGGGATCGAGGACTCCATCCGTGCCGCGCTCGACGAAGGAGCGCACTGAGGGGCGCAGCGAAGGGCGCACGGAAGCGCGCACGGGAGAAGCGCACCGGACGACCACCGTGCGACCGTTCGTGACCCGGATGCGACCGCTGTGCGACCGGAGTTGACCGTAATAGCTCGCCTGACTCGGGTTCCGCCGGAGGCGTTGGGGGGAAGGAGGACGAAACACAGCCGCGCCGACCTCGGGGAGGGGCACGTGCTCAGCAGCACACACAGCACACACAGCGCGCACCACGCGGACGTAGTCATCGTGGGAGCGGGAGTCTCAGGACTCGCCGCCGCGCACCACCTGATCGCAGCGGGGGTCACGGTCACCGTCCTGGAGGCCGCCGGCGATCCCGGCGGCCGGATGGCCACCGAAGCCGTGGACGGCTTCCGGCTGGACCGGGTCGGCCAACTGCTCAGCACCTCCTACTCGGAGCCGGCCCGCACCCCGGGCCTGGAGGGCCTGGTCCTACGCCCCTTCGCGCCCGGGGTCCTCGTCCACACCGAGGGCAGACAACTGCGCGCCGGGGCCCTCACCCCCGCCCGCGCCCTGGCCAGCGGCTCCCTCGACCAGGCCCGGCTCAGCGCGGCCCTCGGGCGCCTCGCGGCCCTGCCCGAGGAGCGCCTGCTCGCCCGGCCCGAACGCACCGCCCACGCCGCCCTGCGGTTCTCCCGCGGGCTGCCCCCGCGCACCCTGAACGGCGTACTGCGCCCCCTGCTCGCCGCCCTGCTCCGCGACCCGGAGCTCACCACCTCCAGCCGCGTCGCCGACCTGGCGCTGCGCACCTTCGCCCGCGGCCGGCTCGCCGTCTCCGAGGGCGGCGCGGCCACCCTGCCCGACCTGCTCGCCGCCGCGCTGCCGCCCGGCACCGTGCGCACCGGGGTCCGGGTCCGGTCGGTGGCGACCAACCTCGTCACCACCGAGGACCACGGCGACTTCAGCTGCCGCTCCGCGGTCCTGGCGACCGGCGCCCGCGCCGCCGCCGAACTGCTGCCGGGGCTGCGGGTGCCCGACTTCCACGAGGTCACCGTCATCCACCACGCCACCGCCGGCCCGCTGCCCTGGGACGGCTCGCTGCTCCTGGACGGCGACCCCAAGTGGCCCGTCGCCCACACCGCCGTGATGAGCGCGGTCGACCCGACGCGCGCCCCGGCCGGCCGCAGCCTGGTCACCACCACCGTGCTCGGGCCGCCCCCGCCCCCGCGCACCGTCGCCTCGCGCCTGGCCCGGCTCTACGACACCGCCACCCGGGACTGGGAGCTGCTGGCCGTCCACCACACCCCGGAGGCCGTCCCCGCCATGCCCCCGCCGCACGACATGCGGCGCCCGGTGCGGGTCCTGGCCGGGCTGTACGTGTGCGGCGACCACCGCGACACCAACACCGTCCAGGGCGCCCTGCGCTCGGCCCGCCGCGCGTCCACCGCCGTCCTGCGCGACTTCGGCATCCCGCTCCCGGCTCCCGTGGAGCCCGCACTCCGGGCGGCGGCCTGAGAACCACCGAACCAGGAGCCCGGTCCCGACCGGGACGCTGTTGGTGCGTCCCGACCGGGGCCGGGCCCTCACCCGCCTCAGGACAGCGCCGCCACCCGGTCCCGGTACGTCCGCACGGCCGAGGCGTCCCGGTAGGGCTCCAGCCGGCGCTCGAAGTCCCGTACGTACTCCACCGCGCGCACCGACCGCATCTCCATCGCCTGCTGCGCGGCCTCCGCGCCCAGCGCGCACGCCTGGTCCAGCTCGCCCAGCCCCAGCCGCGCCGTGGCCAGCACCACCCGGCAGAACAGCCGCGAGCGGGCGTACCCCGGCGCCCGCAGTTGCAGGGAGCGTTCCGCGTGCTGCGCCGAGGCCCGGTACTGCTGCAGGTCCCGGTGGCAGTGCCCGAACTCGTCCGCCAGCTGCGCCTCGTCGAAGAACCGCGCCCAGTGCGGTACGTCGTCCCCCGGCCGGGCCGCGCCGAGCGCCCGCTCGGCCCGCACCAGGGAGGCCGTGGACGCCCGGACCTCGCCGAGCACCGCGTGCCCCCGCGCCTCCGCCGAGTGCAGCAGCGCCTGCACCACCGGCGGCGGCCCGGAGCCGACGCCCTGCTGGGCGACGCGGGCCAGCTGGACCGCCTCGCGGCCGTGGCCGAGGTAGACCGCCTGACGGCTCATCGTGACCAGCACGTACGACCCGTACGGCCGGTCCCCGGCGGCCTGCGCGAGCCGCAGCGCCTGCACGAAGTAGCGCTGGGCCAGCCCGTGCGCGGCGATGTCGTACGAGGTCCAGCCCGCGAGCCGGGTCAGATCCGCGGCGGCCGAGAACAGCCGCCGCCCGGTGCTCTCCCCGTAGGTGCCGCGGAGCATGGGCTCGGCCTCGTGCTCCAGGTACCGCACCAGGGCCTGGCGGGCGTGGCCGCCGCCGTAGGCCTGGTCCAGGGTGCGGAACAGCTCGCTCACCGATCTCAGCGCCGCGATGTCCCCGCCGGTCACCCGCTGCCCGGGCCCGCGGTCGATCTGCCGCTGCCGGGGCACCGAGGCCCGGCCCTGTACGGGCACCCGCGCGGCGGTCTGCTCGGCGCCGCGGCCCACGCGCTCGTCGGCCCGTCCGATGAGCCAGTCCCGGCTGGGCACGACCAGCCCGGCCGGGGTGAAGGCGATCTTCCGCAGCTCCGCGTGCGAGCCGGAGTCCTTGCGCCACAGCCCGCTCGCGATGTCCACGGCCTCCTCGGGGGTGGCCGCGAACTCCAGACCGGCGTACACGGGGGCGCACGCGTCCAGGCCCAGGTCCTGTGCGGACAGGCGCCGCCCGAGGCGCCGGGTGAAGACCTCCGCGATGAGTGCCGGGGTGGTGCCGCGCGGCTGCTGCCCCCGCAGCCACCGGGTCACGGAGGTCTTGTCGTACCGCAGGTCGAGACCGTGTTCGAGGCCGAGCTGGTCGACGCGGCGGGCTAGCCCGGCGTTGGAGAACCCGGCTTCCGCGATCAAGGCCGCGAGCTGCCGGTTGGGGACGCGCTGGGCAGGTCGTTCCGTCATCGGCTCCACGGTCTCCTGACGTTACGGACCGGAGTCCCGGCCCTGTGAACGGCGTGAATGTAGCGGCGAACTCCGCCTGGGCCGCCCGCTCTGCCCCACATTCATCCGATCGTGTGCAGAATCGGTAGGGCTCTTTACGGACCGACCCCCTCTGTCGGCGTACGCTGCCGCCCATGACCCGCCGGACCACCGGGGTGCGCCCTTCCGCCGAGAGAACTGCCGAGTCCACGGCGCCGCTGCCCGCGCCCGAGCTGACCGAGGCGGAGTGCCGGCGCTGCGGGACGTACATCGCGGGGCTGGACGGCCGCTACGCCTGCGGGGTGTGCGGCTGGGTCAACGACCACTCCGAGGGACACCGGCGGCTGCCGCGCGCCGACGAGGACCCGGACCGGCCGGCCAAGGGGCGCAGACGGCCCAGGCAGCTGCCCGGCCCGCCGGCGGCGACCCCAGGCGCCGGGGGAGAGGCCGCGCCGCAGGCCCGCGAGGAGCCGCCGATCTGGCTCCCGCCGGGGCCGCCGACAGGCGCCTGAAGCCTCCCGCGCGGGCCGCCGTACCCTTGCTTGGTGCGATACGTGCACACAGCAGGTTCAACGAGGAGGCGCTGCGGTGGCTGAGCTTGGGTTTGTCCATCTGGGCTTCGGGCCGGAAGCCGTCGAGTACACGGTGGCGTGGGAAGAACAGCGCCGGGTGCACGCCGCCCGTTTCGCGGACGAGGCCGGGGACACCTGCCTCCTGCTGGAGCACCTGCCCGTCTACACCGCCGGCCGGCGCACCGCCGACAGCGAGCGCCCGCTGGACGGCACGCCCGTCGTGGACGTGGACCGCGGCGGCAAGATCACCTGGCACGGCCCGGGCCAGCTGGTCGGCTACCCGATCATGAAGCTGCCGCGGCCGGTGGACGTGGTCGCACACGTCCGGCGCCTCGAGGACGCCCTGATCCGCACCGCCGCCGACTTCGGCCTGGAAACCACCCGCGTGGAGGGCCGCTCCGGCGTCTGGGTCCTGGGCGACCCCGTCGAGGAGCGCCCGAAGATCGGCGGGCTCTCGCTGGACTTCGACCCCCGTCTGCAGGACGAGGAGTTCGACGCCCGTCTGAACGGCCCCGAGTACGCCCCGTCCAACGCCGGCCAGCGCCGCGAGGACCGCAAGCTCGCCGCCATCGGCATCCGCGTGGCCAAGGGCGTCACCATGCACGGCTTCGCGATCAACGTGAACCCCGACAACACCTGGTTCGACCGGATCGTCCCCTGCGGGATCCGGGACGCGGGTGTGACCTCGCTCTCCTACGAGCTGGGCCGCGAGATCACCATCGCCGAGGTGCTGCCGGTCGTCGAGCGGCACCTGACCGAGGTGTTCGAGCACGCGGAGCTCCGGCCCCGCGAGCGAGAGGCGGCCGCCGGCTAGCGGCGGGGAATGCCGCCGCGCCCTCGCAGGTTGGCGGACGTAAGAGCGTACGAAATTACGGGCGTACCCTGGTGGGCGCCGAAGAATCAAAGTCACAGGGAGCCGGTCGTGTCCGCAGTCGCACCCGACGGACGCAAGATGCTGCGCCTCGAGGTCCGTAACGCCCAGACCCCCATCGAGCGCAAGCCCGAGTGGATCAAGACCCGGGCGAAGATGGGTCCCGAGTACACCAAGATGCAGGCCCTGGTGAAGGGCGAAGGACTGCACACGGTGTGCCAGGAAGCCGGCTGTCCGAACATCTACGAATGCTGGGAGGACCGCGAGGCCACCTTCCTCATCGGTGGCGACCAGTGCACCCGGCGCTGTGACTTCTGCCAGATCGACACGGGCAAGCCCGAGGCCCTGGACCGGGACGAGCCGCGCCGTGTCGGCGAGTCCGTGGTCACGATGGACCTGAACTACGCCACCATCACGGGCGTCGCGCGCGACGACCTGGCCGACGGCGGCGCCTGGCTGTACGCGGAGACCGTGCGCCAGATCCACCAGCAGACGGCGGGCCGCGAGTCCGGCCACACCAAGGTCGAGCTGCTGGCCCCGGACTTCAACGCGGTCCCGGAGCTGCTGGAGGAGGTCTTCGCCTCCCGCCCCGAGGTCTTCGCGCACAACGTCGAGACGGTGCCGCGGATCTTCAAGCGGATCCGCCCCGGCTTCCGCTACGAGCGCTCGCTCGAGGTGATCACCAAGGCGCGCGCCTACGGCCTGGTCACGAAGTCGAACCTGATCCTCGGCATGGGCGAGGAGCGCGAAGAGGTCTCGCAGGCCCTGAAGGACCTGCACGAGGCGGGCTGCGAGCTCATCACCATCACCCAGTACCTGCGGCCCTCGCCGCGGCACCACCCCGTCGAGCGCTGGGTGAAACCGGCCGAGTTCGTGGAGCTGGCGAAGGAGGCCGAGGAGATCGGCTTCTCCGGCGTGATGTCCGGGCCGCTGGTCCGCTCCTCGTACCGCGCGGGCCGTCTCTACCAGCAGGCGATGGAGAAGCGCGCGACTGTGTGAAGTCGCGCACAAAGTCTTACTAGCGAGTAACACCGCACCGGCGCGGCCCCTAGGCTCTTTCCAGGAAGAGTCCGGCGGGCCGCGTCAGTGTGTGCAACGCGTCAATCACATTTGACCGACCGGCCACACCCTGGTAACACCAATCAGTGACGATTGCTCCACGCACCGCACACACCACCGAGTGAGCACCGTGAAAGGGATCGACATCATGCAGGCCGCGCCCGTACGCGCCATCGCCATCCCGTCCGTCACCGACGCCTTCCGCGGCATCGAGTCGCTGCTCATGAGCGGAGCCCGCCGCAACGCCTGGACCGCGGTGCTCGAAGACCGCCGCAGGGCCAAGGACCGGGTCGAAACCGAGCACGTACTCGAGGCCGCGGCGACCCGGACCCCGCAGGCCACGTAAACTTCGCTGCATGGCGAGGAAGTCAAACGCAGAGACTGCTGCGAACCCCGGGCGACTGAAGCAGATCGCCCTGACGTACAAGATGACGCGCAAGGCCGACCCGAAGGTCGGTCTGATCGTCGCGGGCGTGGGAATCGTCACCTTCGGTGTCTTTCTCGCGATCGGCTTCCTGATCGGCCACCCGGTCTACCTGGGCATCCTGGGCTTCCTGGTGGCGTTCCTCGCGATGGCGATCGTCTTCGGACGGCGGGCCGAGCGGGCTGCCTTCGGGCAGATGGAGGGACAGCCGGGCGCGGCCGCGGCCGTACTGGACAACGTGGGACGGGGCTGGACGACCACCCCCGCCGTCGCGATGAGCAGGCAGCAGGACATCGTCCACCGTGCCGTCGGCAAGGCGGGTGTGGTGCTGATCGCCGAGGGCAACCCGAACCGGGTGAAGCCCATGCTGGCCAACGAGAAGAAGAAGCTGGCCCGGATCATGCCCGAGGTCCCGGTCCACGACTTCATCGTCGGCACCGGCGAGGGCGAGGTGCCGCTCAAGAAGGTCCGTACGACCCTGCTGAAGCTGCCCCGGGTCCTGGCCGGCCCGCAGATCACCGCGGTCAACGACAAGCTCCGGGCCATGGGCGACCTGATGAGCAACATGCCGATCCCCAAGGGCCCGATGCCCGGAGGGCGTGGCATGCGAGGTCCGCGACCGCGATGAGGGCATCGGGAGTGACCTGTGCGGTCACTTCCATCGACGGCAGTGGATGAGGCTTCGTTGGAGGGGTGCCCGGGCACCCCTCCAACGCGTTCATGAGCGCCTCCCACAGGCCTGAGTCCATCCAGCGCCGCCAATGGCCGCGCAACCCCGTGGAGCCGTGTTCCGCGTCAAGCTGGGCCCACCGTGCATCGGTCCTCGCCTTCTTCAAGAGGGCTTCCAGGACGGTCCGGGGAGCCAGGCCCCCCTTCTGGCGGGCCGTCCCCTCCCCGTCGGGAAAGAGGTCCAAGGCGATCAGTCGAGACCAGGCTTCATCGGTCAGGGCCGGGACCAGCCTGGCCTCTCGGCGGAACCAATCGGCTACGGGACATACCAGACCCCGCCGCATCGGGGGTGGTGGTCCGGTGATCTCGATCCGGATGTCGAGCCGGTTCATCACCTCTCGCCGGAACTCTTGACTGAGATCCTTCAGGCCCTCGGGGGACGACCGCGCAAGGGTCCGGAACTCCGAGGCGTGCTGCTCTTCGTCGATTGCCTCCGCATGCCAGGAAGCCGCCTCTCCGAGTGCCTGCTTCAGTTGCTCACGCTCCTCCAGCAGCGGCCTGAGTGCCCTGTCGACAGCGACTTCCGCATCCGTGGGCGCCAGGCCCCGCTTCATGGCCGACTTTGCCGTGATGCCCGCGACGAGGCGGATCGTCTCGTCCTGCTCCATAACGAGCTGATCCAGCTCGGTCACTCTCGCCGCACGGTTCGCAGCCTGCCGGGTACGGAGCCGGAACCGTTCCTCCGACGGGGCGCGGAGTCGTTCCCCGTCTCCGAGAAGGGCGCAGACTTCGTCCCACGCCCAATCTTCCACTCCGGTGGCGTAGATCTGCGGGCAGGAGCAGACGGAGGCGCCGGCATAGGGCGGTCGTTTACCCGAGCAGACGTAATGGGGGGACTTCTCGCCGGCGGGACTGCCACCGACGTAGTGCTTCCCGCATAAACTCCATATGCGTCCACTGAGCGTGTAGCAGTTCCTCTGAACCGGCGGGACCTTCGGACGCCGGGAGACGGCGCTCCTCAGCTCGGCGACTTCCGCCTCGGTGAAGACAGGGTCGAGTGGGATCACGAGGCTCTCTCCCCAGAGGGGAGCGCCGTCGGAGCGAGTGAACGCACGGGACGGCTTACGGAAGACGTATCGGGCAGTCAGCAAGTCCTCGTCCATGAGACGTGACCGGATGTTGGCCTCGCTCCAGCGCCTGCCTGACCGAGTACGGCAGCCCTCCCGGTTCAGGGCAAGAGCGACGCGGCCCCACTTGCCCTGTTCTTCGACGGCAAGCTGCCTCGCCCGGCGCAAGACGGGCGCCTCGTGACGAGTGGTGCAAGGGATTGACCGGGAGCAGCGGTCTCCTCCGTCGCACTCATCGAT
The DNA here is from genome assembly GCF_042736805.1 of Streptomyces sp. NPDC060031. NCBI lineage: Bacteria > Bacillati > Actinomycetota > Actinomycetes > Kitasatosporales > Streptomycetaceae > Streptomyces > Streptomyces sp. NPDC060031. The sequence continues at coordinate 772 of NZ_JBHWVM010000054.1, read as the reverse complement.
CACCACGCGCTGCTCGCCGCGGCGGCCCGGGTTGAGGATTCGATACCCGTATCGGGGTGCCCCTCCGGGGTGGCCTCCTCCCTCGGCCTTCTCCTGGATTCCGCCCTGTGTGCGGCTTCGGATGTTCTTGTGCTCCTGGATGGCGTACCGCGCACCCTGGTGCATGCGTGAACGTCCGGCACCGGTCGAAGTGTCGTAGTCGTCGGCGACTGCCACGAAGATGCCCAGATCCTCAAGTTCCCAGAGCCACGTCCAGAAGGACGGCCCGGTGCGGCCGATTGCCCTGGTCTCGTTCACGACGACCACGTCGAACGGCCGCGGGATCCGGCGGGCATCCGCCATGAGGTGTTTGAGGGCGTCCCGCCCGTGAGCCCTGAGGGTGCCGCTGACACCTTCGTCGGAGTACGTACCTACGTGCTCCCAGCCCTTGTCGGCGATGTAGATCGAAGCATTTCTGCCGGTGTAGGCCAGCCCATGCCCTTTGGCCTGTGTTCGAGTGGACACGCGCAGGTAGTCGACGGCGCGTGCGGGTCCGGTTGCCTGGCCCGGGGTGCCGTTGGCAGGCGTGAGAGGCTTACCCATGTCAGTCCTCCAAGACTGGCCAGACCCCGGGGTGTTGGCGCACGCCCGGGGTCATCCATGTGATCGCCACGCTAGTGGGGGTTGGCATCATGTCGGTGCCGAACGGGATGGATCCCCCTTTGGGGTGGCTTCTGTCAGGAGTCCTGGATCCGGATTGCATACAGACGTACAGGGGGCGCCTCGGAGCTAT
>NZ_JBHWVM010000053.1:0-52762 GCF_042736805.1 Streptomyces sp. NPDC060031 | reverse complement strand
CCGCTGCGTGGCACGCCGGCCTCCGCGGGCGTGTGAGGCGCGGGTCCGGGCAGCGCCCGGTCCGGGGAAGGGGCGGGGTGGGGGAAGACTCCCCCGGCCCGGGTCGGGGGCTGCCCGGGGAGGACGGCCGTCCCGGCCGGATCCGCACCCCGGCCCGGGAGGGCGCCCGGCGGGGTGATCAGGAACGTGGCCCGCCCGGCGTCGGCCACGCGCAGGTGCCGGATGGCGGCGGCCGCGGCCTGCGGCGAGGCCACGGCCAGCGCGTCCGCCGCGGCGCCCAGGGCCGCCGCGACGGGGACCTCGTACCCCGGGGTGACGCAGAGACGTTCCGCCGCCGGACCCAGCAGCCCGGCCAGCCGTTCCCGCGCGGCCAGCAGCGCGCCCGTACCGTCCTTGCGGCGCAGCCCCAGCGCCAGCGCGTCACGCCGCGCCGACACCGCCGCCCGCGACCGCTCGGCCGCGGCCAGGGCGTCCCGCGCGGCGGACAGCCCGGCTTCGGCCGCCGCCAGCTCCGCCCGCGCGGCCTCGTGCTCCGTGTCCGCCGACGGGTCTTCGAGTCCGCCGACCTCCTCCGCCAGCGCCTCGTACTCCGCCTGCGCGGCAGCGGCGCGCGACTGCGCCTCGTCCCGCGCCGCCACCAGCCGGTCGATCTCCGCCTGCGCGGCCCCGGCCCGGGAGCGGGCCGCGCCCAGGCGCCCCGTCAGCCGGGCCAAGCCCTCGCGCCGGTCGGCGACGGCCCGCGCCGCGTCCCGCAGCCGTCGTTCCTCCTCGGCCAGCGACCGCTCCAGCTCGGCCCGGTGCTCGACGGTGTCCTCCAGCGCCCGCGAGGCCGCCTCCAACGCGGCCTTCAGTTCCGCCTCCTGCTCGCGGATCCGCTCGGCCTCCTGCTCCATGCTGTCGGGGTCCCTCGAATCCGCGCCGCGCCGCTCCTCCTCCACCGGAGCCGTCGCGCTCTTGACGCGCGCGGCGGCCAGGGACGCGGTCCCCCGTACCCGCTCGGCCAGCTGCGACAGCTCGTACCAGGTCTGCTGGGCGCGCTGGAGCCGCGGCGCGAGTTCCCGTACGGCCTCCTCCAGTTCGGACTCCCGCCGCACCGCGCCCGCGAGCTGCGCCTCGGCCAGCTCCTTGCGCTCCTTGAGCGCGGTCTCGTCCGCGATCTCCGCGTCGAGCGCGCGCTTCAGCGTCACGAGGTCGTCGGCGAGCAGCCGCAGCCGGGCGTCGCGCAGGTCGGCCTGGATCACGGCGGCCCGGCGGGCGACCGCCGCCTGCCGGCCCAGGGGCTTGAGCTGCCGCCTCAGTTCGTCGTTGAGGTCCTGGACGCGTGCGAGGTTGGCCCGCATCGCGTCCAGCTTCCGCAGCGCCTTCTCTTTCCGCTTGCGGTGCTTCAGTACGCCGGCGGCCTCCTCGATGAAGGCCCGGCGGCCCATCGGGTCGGCGTGCAGGACGGAGTCCAGCTGGCCCTGGCCGACGATGACGTGCATCTCGCGGCCGATGCCGGAGTCGGAGAGCAGCTCCTGGATGTCCAGCAGCCGGCAGGTGTCACCGTTGATCTGGTACTCGCTGCTGCCGCCGCGGAACATGATCCGGGTAAGGGTGACTTCGGCGTAGTCGATGGGCAGCGCGCCGTCGGAGTTGTCGATCGTGAGGGAGACCTCGGCCCGCCCCAGCGGCGGGCGCCCCGTGGTGCCCGCGAAGATGACATCTTCCATCTTCCCGCCGCGCAGGGACTTCGCTCCCTGCTCCCCCATGACCCAGGACAGCGCGTCCACCACATTGGACTTGCCCGAGCCGTTCGGGCCCACCACGCAGGTGATGCCGGGCTCGAAGCGCAGGGTGGTCGCAGAAGCAAAGGACTTGAAGCCGCGCAGGGTCAGGGACTTGAGGTGCACGCCGCCGGACTCTACCTTCCGCGTCCGGTTTCACCCATGAAGGTACGGGGGACGCGCGCCCGCGGGAAAGAAAGAAGGGACGCCGAAGCGTCCCTTGCAGATCATGCTGGGCTGGATTCTAGCGACGATGAGCGCGGATCAGGTGAGCGCAGGCTCCGCCTGGGGTACGTCGATGTCGATGCTGTCCAGCAGCGAGTCTCCGTGCTGAGCGGCGGCCGCGTTCAGCGCGTCGTTTTCAGACTGAATCCGTACGAGCTCGGACTCAAGGTCCTGGACGCGCTGCTGAAGCCGTCGCATCTCGGCGAGGAGTCGCGGGTCGGAACCGCCGACGTAACCGAGAAGCGCCTTTGCCATGATGGATGGTCCTCCACACTGAGTGACCGACCGAAGCGGTGTGGGTCGTGAGGGAATCGCACCCGCGGATGTCCGGCAGCGACTGTCAGTCACTGCGCTTAATACTGCCAACACTGCCAAACAGCTCAGGTGCGCGGGGCTTCCAGCGTCTCACCAAAAAGTTTGACGGTCAACACGATCACGCCCCGTATCGGCGGGCAGCCCGGCCCTCGCAAGGGGCGTGGAGATCATCCTCGTCTCCGAGCCTTCCACGGTTCGGCCGGGTCGGCAACGCGTCGGCGGTGAATGCGCAGATCCGACCATGTGCGGACCATCGGGCGATGTGTTCAGTACATGATCAGTCGATCGGTCATCGGATCGCGAAGCCGTCGTAGCCACCGCGCGGTGTGCCCCAGATCTCTGTCACTCCGTCCACCCGCCCGGGCGTGTCGGCGGAGCGGAGCCATTCCAGGAGCCGGTGGCAATTCTCACGTTGACCCTCGGCCACGACCTGCACTCGACCGTCGTCGAGGTTGAGCGCGAAGCCGGCGAGGCCGCCGATCTCCAGGGCATTGGCCCTGGTGAACCAGCGGAAGCCCACTCCCTGTACGCGACCGCGCACCCAGGCGGTCAGCCGGACATCTTCGTTCATGCGTGAACGCTAACCGGGCAGACACTTCCGGGGCACGCCGCCCCCCTTGCCCCATGGCGTACAGTCGCGCAGCAATGAGCTCACCCGTTCGGGTGAGTAAGACTGATCTTGATCTTAGCTCCTGCAAGGAAGGCAAGCCGCGATGGGACGCCACCGACTCCACGCCGCGCCCGGCCGCGGCAAGCGCCGTACCGCCGTGCGCACCGGTCTGCTCGGTGTCTCCGTGGCCGTGGTCCTCGGCACCGCTGCCGTCACCACCGGCATCGTGCCGGTCGGCGCCGCCTTCCCGTACGTGGGTGTCTCGGGCGCGGGCTCCGACACGAAGACGGAGGCCAAGGCCAAGGCCGGCGACCAGGCTTCGCCGAGCCCCGACAGCTCGGTGGAGCAGCAGGGCGGGCTCGCCAACCTCTCCGGCCGCGCGTCGGGCGCCCCGGACGCGGCCACGGGCTCCCCGTCCCCGTCGGCCTCCCCCTCCCCCTCGGCCACTCCGAGCCCCTCGCCCTCCACGAAGGCGCCGGAGCCGGAGCCGGAGAAGACGCCCGAGAAGAGCGCCGCACCGGCCCCGAAGCCTGCGGCCCCGTCGAAGCCTGCGGCCCCGAAGACGTCCGAGCCCGCGGACCCGCCGGTCACCGACGGCCACTCCGCGGAGGAGGCCGCCGTGGTGACCCTGGTCAACCAGGCCCGCGCCCAGGCGGGATGCGGTCCGGTACGCGCGAACCCGCCGCTCGCGGCGCTGGCCGGGGCCTTCAGCAAGGACATGGCCACCCGGGGCTTCTTCGACCACACGGACCCCGGCGGCAACACCCCGTGGGACCGGGCCACCAAGGCCGGGATCTCGGGCCTCGGCGGCGAGAACATAGCCCGCGGGCAGGGCGACGCCGATGCCGTGATGAAGGCCTGGATGAACAGCCCGGGCCACAAGGCGAACATCCTCAACTGCGAGTTCCGCACCCTGGGCGTCGGCGCCCACTTCGCCGCCGGCGGCCCCTGGTGGACCCAGGACTTCGGCTTCTGACGCCGGACCGCCTCGGTCAGACCGTCAGGGCCGCGCGGCCGGCGAGCACGACACGGGTGTGCTCGGCGACGCGCCGGCCGAGGTGCTCGGCGGTCGCGACGTCGGCCTTGTGGACCGCTTCCGCACCCTCGTCGGCGTTGGTCTGGGCCGCGGCGCCACCGAAGAAGCCGAGGCGGTTGAGGTCGTTCTCGGACGCGGTGGTGGAGTTCCAGCCCGGCTTCAGGCCCAGGTTGACCCAGTTCATGCCGTGCTGCGCGGCCAGCGTCTGGAAGTAGTTCAGCGTGTGGCCCTTGTCGCCGCTCTTGGACGCGGAGTTCGTGAAGCCCGCGGCGACCTTGTCCTGCCACACGTCGCCGAACCAGCGCTTCGAGGTGGCCTCGGCGAAGACGTGGAAGGCGCCCGAGGCGGTGCCCATGTAGGTCGGGGAGCCGAAGACGATGGCGTCGGACGCGTCGAGGAGCTCCCACTGCGCGTCGTCGATCTCGTCGACCTTGATCAGGTGGACCGTCGCCCCGGCCTCGGCGGCACCGGCCCGGACGGCCTCGGCGACGACGGCGGTGTGGCCGTAGCCGGAGTGGTAGGCGATGGAGACGACGGGGGTGTGCGTGGTACCGGACAAGGCTGATCTCTCCCTCAAAGGAACACTGCGGTGTGACGAGGGAAAGAGAACCACTAACTTTTGGAAAGCGCAACCCATGGGTTAGCGCATCCCGGAGGTACGCTGTAGGCATGGAGACCCCCGTTTGCAGCGAAGCCGCCAACGCCGAACTGCCGTTCGACGTCTTCGGGCGCGCCTGCCCGTCCCGCGAGACCCTGGAGCACGTCACGGGCCGCTGGGGCAGCCTCACGGTCGGCGCCCTGCGCGACGGACCGTGCAGGTTCAACGAACTGCGCCGCCGGGTCGAGGGCGTGAGCGAGAAGATGCTTTCCCAGACCCTGCACGCGCTGGAGCGCGACGGCATCGTCAACCGCGAGGCGCAGCCGACCAACCCGCCGCGCGTCGACTACGAACTGACCCCGCTCGGCGTCGAGGTCGCCGACCGGCTGCTCGCGCTGATCCACTTTCTGGAGGGCAGCATGCCGCTGGTGCTGGGCGCGCGGGAGTCCTACGACGCCCGCGGCGGCCGCTGACAGCGCGGGCAGAAGTAGCTGGACCGGTTCATCCACGGCCGGCGCCGCATCGGGGTACCGCAGCGCCGGCACGGCTCGTCCTCGCGCCCGTAGGCGTCGAGCGAGCGGTCGAAGTAGCCGGACTCCCCGTTCACGTTCACGTAGAGGCTGTCGAAACTCGTACCGCCGACCGCCAGGGCGGCGTTCATGACGTCCCGGACATGCCCGAGGAGTTCCGCGCTCCGGGGGCGCGTCAGCGTGTCGGTGGGGCGCTCGTAGTGCAGCCTGGCACGCCACAGCGCCTCATCGGCGTAGATGTTGCCGACCCCGCTGATCAGCGACTGGTCCAGCAGCGCCCGCTTCACGGTGCTCCGCTTGGCCCGCAGCGCCAGGTGGTAGGCGACCTCGTCGAACAGCGGGTCCAGCGGGTCCCGTGCGATGTGGGCGATGACGTCGGGCAGCCCGTCCGTGCTGCCGGAGGCAACCTCGTGCAGCGACAGCCCGCCGAAGGTCCGCTGGTCCACGAAGCGCAGCTCGGTCCCGGCGTCGTCGTCGAACCGCACCCGGATCCGCAGGTGCTTCTCGTCCGGCGCGCCCTGCGGTTGCACGAGCAGCTGCCCGCTCATCCCGAGGTGCCCGAGCACGGACAGGTCCCGTCCCCGCAGGGGCAGCCACAGGTACTTGCCGCGCCGCTGCGGCATCCCGATGGTCTCCCCGCCGAGGCGCGCCGCGAAGTCCGCGCCGCCCCCGAGGTGGCGCCGTACGGCCCGGGGGTGCAGCACCTCGACGGACTCGACGGTCCGCCCGGCCACCCAGCGCTCGAGTCCCCGCCGCACCACTTCGACTTCGGGCAGCTCGGGCACGGCGGTCTCCTCCGGGGATGGACGCGGAACGGGAACGAGAAACCCCGCCGCACAGATGTGCGGCGGGGTCACTGCGAAGGAACGTCAGGCACTCGGCGTCGGATCGGCGGGCGTCGGCGCCCCGTCGTCCTCGACCGTGGCTTCGGTCCCGGCCGGAGCCGGGGCCTCCACCGCGGCGGCCGCGGAAGCCGCGGCGGGTGCCGCGATCCGCTCGTCCGCGGCGGCGCGGATACCGCGCCATGCGGACTCCGCCGCCTGCTGCTCGGCTTCCTTCTTGCTGCGGCCGGTGCCGGTGCCGTACGAGACACCACCGACGCGGGCGGCAGCGGTGAACGTCTTCTCGTGGTCCGGGCCTGTCTCGGTGACCAGGTATTCCGGAACGCCGAGACCTTCGGCCGCCGTGAGCTCCTGGAGACTGGTCTTCCAGTCCAGGCCGGCACCGAGGTTCGAGGACTTCTCGATGAGCGGATCGAAGAGCCGGTGAACCAGCTCCGAGGCCGCGTCGAGGCCCTGGTCGAGGTAGACCGCGCCGATCACCGCTTCAAGGGTGTCGGCGAGGATGGATGCCTTGTCCCGGCCACCCGTGCCCTCTTCGCCCCGGCCGAGCCGGATGAAGAGACCGAGTTCGAGGCCACGCCCGACCTCCGCCAATGCGCGTGAGTTGACCACCGCGGCCCGCAGTTTGGCCAGCTGGCCTTCCGGCAGGTCGGGGTGGGTCGTGTACAGCGTGTCCGTGACCACCAGGCCCAGCACGGAGTCCCCAAGGAACTCCAGCCGTTCGTTGGTGGGCAGACCGCCGTTCTCGTACGCGTACGAACGGTGGGTCAGCGCACGCACCAGAAGGGCGGACTCGAGTTGGTACCCGAGCCGCCCTTCCAGAAGCGTGTGGGACGAGGCCGCGTTGTTTCTGTCTGCCTGCTTCTCAGCGTTGGACAGCTCAGACATTGCGCCTCTCACCAGCCGCTCAGACCTCGAGGACCTGGCGCTTGTTGTAGGTGCCGCAGCTCGGGCACGCAATGTGCTGGAGCTTCGGCTCCTGGCAACGCTCGCACGAAACCAGGTTGGGGACCGCAGCCTTCCACTGCGACCGGCGGTGGCGCGTGTTGCTGCGCGACATCTTCCGCTTCGGAACAGCCACGGCTACTTCTCCTGCTTCTCGGCGGCGCCCTGAACTCCGTCAGAGGCAGTGCCGCTCATGTTGTCCTTCTCGTCGTCCTGATCGGTCACGACGAGTCCCTGCAGTGCCGCCCAACGGATGTCGACGGCGTCGTGGTGGTGGTCCGGGTCGTCGTTCAGGCTGAGCCCGCAATCGGGGCACAGTCCGAGACAGTCCTCCCGGCACACCGGCTGCATGGGCAGTGCGAGCACTACCACGTCACGCAGCACGGGTTCGAGGTCGAACAAGCCGTCCTCGAGGAAGAGCGTGTTCTCGTCGTCCTCGGCGTCGTCGGCCGGCTCCGCCTTGGAGCGGATCCGGTCGTCGGCGTCAGGGTACGAGAACATCTCCTGGAAGTCCGCCTTGAGCTCTCGCTCTACGGCCTCCAGACACCTTACGCACTCCCCTGCGGCCGATGCACGGGCGGTGCCTGTGACAAGCACCCCTTCCATGACCGACTCCAGGCGGAGTTTGAGCTTCAGCGGGGCGCCTTCCGGTACCCCGATGACGCCGGCGAGACCGAGGTCCGCCGGTGCCGCGATCTCACGGGACAGCCGCTGCATGGCACCAGGACGCCGACCCAGCTCGTGCGTGTCGAACACGAGGGGGTCGTGGTGGTCGAGGCGGGTATTCAGGGCCGTTCCTGCTTTCGCGGTGTGTCAAGGACTGCTGAAGATCAAAATTTCCGCCGCTCAAGGGCAGCATGGATCGCGGTGCATACGCGCGACCGAAGAGCCAGGATACCCGCCGCTTCGCCCTGAGCCCAATCCAGGTGCGGAGGGGACGTCAGCGGCCCTGCTCGTACTGGCGCAGCTGGTCCAGGTTGATCATGCCCGTGTCGAAGAAGCTGGTCTCGTCGAGCGCCGGCTGCTGCTCCTGCTGGGCCTGCTGCCCGTGCTGCTGCGGCTGCTGGTAGGCCGCGTACGGGTCGGACTGCTGGTCGTAGGAGGCGGCGTACGGGTCGGGCTGCTGGACCTGCTGCTGGTAGCCGTAGGGGTCCTGGTAGCCGTACGAGTCCTGCTGCTGGTGCTGCACCGGCTGCTGGTAGGCGTACGCGTCGTACGCGGGCTCCGGCTGCGCCTGCGCCGGGATCACGGGAGCCACCGGGGCCTCCGGCTCGGCCAGGCCCGCCAGGAAGTCCGCGTCGCTCCCGGAGCGGGACTGCTGCACCCCTGCCGCGTCCTGGGCGGCGATGTGCGCACCCAGGTCGTCCGTGGGCACCCGGCCGAGGAGCTTCTGGCGGCCCCGGCCGACGGCCTCCAGGGTCTTGGCGAGCACCGCCTCGAAGGTCGCCAGCTTGCCGTCCACGTACGCGTCCGCCTGCTCGCGCTGCGTCTGCGGGTCGTGGCTGCGCTCGGGCGCCTCCTCGTCGGGGAAACCCTGGTCGTCCAGGCCCGGGCCGCGGCCCAGCAGCTTCTCGCGGCCCCGGTCCACCGAGCCGATGGTCTTGGTGAGCACGACCTCGAAGTTCGCGAGCTTGCTGTCCACGTAGTCGTCGGCCTCGGCGCGGATCTCCTCGGCCTCCCGGCGGGCCTCCGCCAGGATCCGGTCCGCCTCGTCCTGGGAGCGCCGGGCCACCTCGGTGTCGGAGATCAGCGAACCGCGGTGGGCGTGCGCGGACTCGATGATCCGCTCCGCCTCCCGGCGGGCCTCCTCGACCATCTGCTCCCGGCCGCCGATGAGCTCCTGCGCCTGCGCGAGCGAGCCGGGCAGGGCCTGGCGTACCTCTTCGAGCTGCGCGAGCAGCTCCGCGCGGTTGATCACGCAGGAGGCCGACATGGGCATGGAGCGGGCGCCGCCGACGGCCGCGACGATCTCGTCGAGCTTCTTCTGCACGTCCATGGGGGCTCGCACTCTCTCGGCCTCGGGCGGTTCCTGAGACGGACGGGACGACTTTAAGGCCACAGGGCGGGCGCCCGACACCGCCTGAGGCGCCGTCAGCGCGTCAGCGGTTCGCCAGGCGCTCGATCAGCGCCGCGTGCACGTGCGCGGGCAGCAGGTGGGCGACATCGCCGCCCCAGGCCGCGACCTCCTTGACCAGGGAGGAGGACAGGAAGCTGTAGGTCGGGTTGGTCGGCACGAACAGCGTCTCGACGCCCGAGAGACCCATGTTCATCTGGGCCATCTGGAGCTCGTAGTCGAAGTCGCTGACGGCGCGCAGGCCCTTGACGATGGCCGGGATGTCCCGCTGCTTGCAGAAGTCGACGAGGAGCCCGTGGAAGGACTCGACCTCGATGTTCCCGTAGTCGGCGGTCGCCTCGCGGATCAGCTCGATCCGCTCCTCCACCGTGAACAGCCCCTGCTTCGACTGGTTGATCATCACCGCGACGTGCACGACGTCGTAGAGCCTGGAGGCGCGTCCGATGATGTCGAGGTGTCCGTTGGTGATGGGATCGAAGGATCCCGGACAGACGGCGCGGCGCAACTGAACTCCCTCGTTCATGAGTTTTCGCTGGTGAAGGCGGCGCGACCGTACCAAAGGGTGCCCTCGCCGTACTTCCGCGACCGGAGCGGCTCGAAGCCCTCGGGCCACGGGAAGGCGCCGCTCCTGGTGCTGCGCTCCACGGTGACGAGCGCATCGTCGGTGAGCCAGCCATTGGACCGGAGTGTGAGGAGGATCTCGCGGAGGTCCGCGTGCTCCACGGCGTACGGCGGGTCCAGGAAGACGATGTCGTACGGGTCCCCGCCCGCCGCGGCGGAGACGATGTGCTCGGCCTTGCCCGCCCGGAACTCGGCTCCGGGCAGGCCCAGCGTCCTGATGTTGTCGCGGATCGCCTTGGCGGCCTTGGCGTCGGCCTCCACCAGCAGGGTGTGGGCGGCGCCGCGGGAGAGGGCCTCCAGGCCGACGGCGCCGGAGCCGCCGTACAGGTCGAGCACGCGGGCCCCCTCGACGCCGTGCAGCGACTCCCAGGTGGAGAAGAGGCCTTCGCGCATCCGGTCCGAGGTCGGCCGGGTGCCGGTGCCCGGGGGCACGGCCAGCCGACGCCCGCCGGCGCTGCCGGCGATCACGCGGGTCATCTGGGGGGTCCTTCAATCCTCGGGGACAACGGGCACCCCCATTGTCAGCCCTTCTCCAGGTACTGCTCCCGTTCGGTGTCGAGCAGGGCGTCCAGTGCGGTCCTCAGGCCCGGCAGGCCCGCCAGCTCGGGATCGGCGGCGACCACGCGGGTGGCCTCCTCGCGGGCCTCGGCGATGACCTCCTCGTCCTCGATGACGGCGAGCATGCGCAGGGAGGAGCGGACGCCGGACTGGGCCTGGCCGAGGACGTCTCCCTCGCGGCGCTGCTCCAGGTCGATGCGCGAGAGCTCGAAGCCGTCGAGGGTGGCGGCCACGGCGCCGAGCCGGGCCCGGGCGGGGCTGGCCTCGTGCATCTCGCTGACCAGCAGGCACAGGCCGGGCGCGGAGCCGCGGCCGACGCGGCCGCGCAGCTGGTGCAGCTGGGAGACGCCGAACCGGTCCGCGTCCATGATCACCATCACCGTGGAGTTCGGGACGTTCACCCCGACCTCGATGACGGTGGTGGCGACCAGCACCTTGACCTCGCCGGCGGCGAAGCGGCGCATGACGTCGTCCTTGTCGGCGGGGTCCATCCGCCCGTGGAGCACCTCGACGCCCAGTCCGGCCAGCGGCCCGCGCCTGAGCTGTTCGGCGATGTCCAGCACGGCCAGCGGCGGCCGCTTGTCCCCGTCCGCCTCGGCGGCGGCCTTCTTCTTGGGCTCGTCCTCCCCGTCACCGATGCGCGGGCACACCACGTAGGCCTGGTGGCCGTTCTCCACTTCCTCCCGGACCCGCTCCCAGGCCCGGGCCAGGAAGTGCGGCTTGTCCTTGGCGGGCACCACGTGGGTGGCGATCGGGGAGCGCCCGGCCGGCAGCTGGTCGAGGACCGAGGTCTCCAGGTCGCCGAAGACGGTCATGGCGACCGTGCGCGGGATCGGGGTCGCGGTCATGACCAGCAGGTGCGGGGGCTGCTTGCCCTTGGACCTGAGCGCGTCGCGCTGCTCCACGCCGAAGCGGTGCTGTTCGTCCACGACGACCAGCCCGAGGTCGTGGAACTGGACCTTGTCCTCGATCAGCGCGTGGGTGCCGATCACGATCCCGGCCTCGCCGGTGACCAGGTCGAGCAGCGCCCGGCGCCGCGCGGGCATCCCCATCGACCCGGTGAGCAGCACGACCTTGGTGCCCCGGTCGGAGCCGCCGAGCATGCCTCCCTCGGCGAGCTCGCCCATCATCTCGGTGACGGACCGGTGGTGCTGCTGCGCGAGCACCTCGGTGGGCGCGAGCATCGCGGCCTGCCCCCCGCTGTCCACGACGGCGAGCATGGCCCGCAGCGCGACCAGCGTCTTGCCCGAGCCGACCTCGCCCTGGAGGAGGCGGTGCATGGGGTGGCTGGTGGCGAGGTCGTCGAAGATCTCCTTCGAGACGGTCTGCTGGCCCTCGGTGAGGGTGAAGGGGAGTTTGGCGTCGAAGGAGTGGAGGAGGCCGCCCGGGGCGGGGCGGCGGGGGACCGCCGGGAGTTGGGAGTCGGCGTGCCGGCGGCGGGCCAGGGCGACCTGGAGGACGAAGGCCTCGTCCCACTTCAGGCGACGTCGGGCATCCTCGATGTCGGCCTTGGTGGCCGGCCGGTGGATCTTCAGCAGGGCCTCGGTGAGCGGGACCAGCCCGCGGCCCTCGCGCAGGGTGTCCGGGAGCGGGTCCAGGACCTCCTGCGCACTGGGCAGCACCGCGTCCACGCACTTGGTGACCTTCCAGGACTCCAGTTTCGCGCAGGCCGGGTAGATCGGGATGAGCTGGCTCGCGAAGGCGGCCGCCGCGTCGGTTTCGCCGGCCTCCTTGCCGAGGGGCTCGTACGCGGGGTGGGCGAGTTGGAGCTTGCGGTTGAACATCGAGACCTTGCCCGCGAACATCGCGCGGCTGCCGGGCAGCAGTTCCTTGTGAGGCTTGTGGACGCCCGCCCCGAAGAAGACCAGCTGGAGCCGGCCGCTTCCGTCGGTGATGGTCACCTCCAGCCGCTTGCCGCCGCCGCGGCTGCCCTGGTAGGTCAGCAGCCGGGCGTCGGCGACCTGCGCGACGACGGTCACGTGCTCGTCGATCTGGTCGGCGAGCTCGGCCAGCGAGGTGAGCTCACCGCGCTCCGCGTACCGCCGGGGGTAGTGGTGCAGCAGGTCCAGGGCCGTGTGCAGGCCGAGCTGTTCGGCCAGCACCTTCGCGGTGGCGGGGCCGAGCGTCTTCTTGAGGTCTTCGTCGAGCGCGGGCACGTGTTCCATTGCACACCATGGCGCTGACAAGCCCGCTATTCCACCCCGATGAGGAGCGGCGCCGAGTAACGCCCGCCGTGGTAGGTCACGGTGTCCACGGCCAGGTGCCCGTGCTGGACGTACGCCTCCAGGCGCTCGGCGAGCGCGTCCGGCACCTCGGGGCCCAGCACCAGGGTGACGAGCTCGCCGCCGGAGCCGAGCATCCGCTGCAGGACGGCCTCCGCCGTCTCCGGCAGGCCCGAGCCGATGACGGCGACGTCGCCGTCGATGAGCCCGAGCACGTCGCCGGCCTGGCAGATGCCGGCCGAGGTGAAGGACTGCCGTTCCGCGACGGCCAGTTCCGCGTACCGGGTGGCGCCGGCCGCCGCGGTCATGGCGACCACGTCCTCGTCGAAGCTGCCGTCCGGGTCGTGCACGGCGAGGGCGGCCAGGCCCTGGACCGCGGACCGGGTGGGGATCACCGCGACCCGGACGCCGTCGGCGCGGGCCTGCTCGGCGGCGGCGCCCGCGGCCGCGCGCTGCTCGGCCCCGCCCGGGAGCAGCACCACCTCGCGGGCGTGGGCCCGCCGGATGGCGTCGAGCAGTTCGGCGACGGTGGGCGGCTCCCCGGGGCGTGCGAGCACGGTGGTCGCGCCCGCCTCCCCGCACAGCCCGGCCAGTCCCTCGCCCGGGAGCACGGCGACCACGGCCCGCTGGGCGCGCTCGCCCCTGGCCCGGCGCCGCTCGTCGCCGAAGTGGGTGATGCGGATCCGGTACGGCCGGCCGGCGACCACCCCGGCCTCGACGGCGGCGCCGGGGTCGTCGACGTGGACGTGGACGTTCCACAGGTCGTCCCCGCCGACGACCACCAGGGAGTCGCCGAGTCCGTCGAGCCGTGTCCGCAGTTCCCCGACCGCGGCTTCGCCGGCCTCCAGCAGGTAGACCACCTCGTACGCCGGCCCCTCCTGCTCCCGCGCGCACGGCTGCGGCGGCTGCGGCACGGGCACCGCCCGCCCGCGCACCGGGTCGGGGGCCGCCTCCTGCCCGGAGAGCGCCTGCCACAGGGCCCCGAGTACGGCGACCAGCCCGCAGCCCCCCGCGTCGACCACCCCGGCCCGCCCGAGCTCGGCGAGCTGCCCCGGGGTTTCCGCCAGGGCCGCGCGGGCCCCGTCGTAGGCGGCCCGGGCCACGTCCGCAGCGGTCCCGGCGGCGGCTTCGGCCGCCTCCCCCGCGCGCGCGGCCGCGGCGGCGACGGTGAGCATGGTGCCCTCCACCGGGTGCGCGACGGCCTCGTACGCCTCCTGCGCGGCCCGGGTCAGCGCCTGGGCGAGCAGCCGGCCCGGCCCGCGCCCGGCGGGCTCGTCGCCCAGTACGTCGGCCACGCCGCGCAGCAGCTGCGCCAGGATCGTCCCGGAGTTCCCCCGGGCGCCTATGAGCGCGCCGTGCGCGTAGGCCCGTACGGCCCGGGACAGGGAGGCGGCGGCGGTGCCCGTGGTCTCGGTCACGCTCCCGACGGCGGCCCGCAGCTCGCGGTCGGCGGACTCGGCGGTGAGGTAGAGGTTGGTGCCGGTGTCGGCGTCCGCGACGGGATAGACGTTGATCGCGTCGATGTCCTCGCGGGCCCGGCCCAGTGCGGCCAGGGCCAGCGAGCTCCAGGTGCGCACCGCTTCGGCGTCGAGGGTGTGCGGGCCAGGCTCGTGCGCCACCGGGCGTTCCTCCTTGTGCGGGCCAGGGTTCACCGCAGGGTAACGAAGGACGGCCGCGGGGTCCTGGGCCCGGGGCGGGACGGGCGGCGGACATGGTAGTTTTCTTGGACCGAAGCAGTCGTTGTATGCTGCTCAGGTTGCCCGGCGAGAGTCGGGTCATCCGTCCGGCAAGCCACTTCAGATCTCTGATTCCGGTGCGCCGGATTTCACTGTAAGTGCATCTGAAGTCTTTGGAGTGACCTGTGGCTGCCAACTGCGACGTTTGCGCCAAGGGGCCGAGCTTCGGCAACAGCATCTCCCACTCGCACCGCCGCACCTCGCGTCGCTGGAACCCGAACATCCAGCGCGTCCGTGCCGTGGTCAATGGGACGCCGAAGCGCCTCAACGCCTGCACCTCGTGCATCAAGGCCGGCAAGGTCTCGCGCTGACGCCTCCCGTCGTCGTAGCGCAGCCCTTTCCGGTTGCCAAGAAGGCCGGTTCACCTCTGGTGAACCGGCCTTTTGCCTTTCCCGGGACCTCTTGCGCAACCGCGATCCGCCCTCAGCGCCACTGCCAGGCGTGATCCACCGGGCCGATGCCGCCGCCCAGCGCGAAGCCCGCGGCGATGGCGCCCGTGACGTAGGCCTTGGCCGCCGTGACGGCCTCCGGGACCGCGAGGCCCTTCGCCAGGCCCGCGGCGACCGCGCTGGCCAGGGTGCAGCCGGTGCCGTGCGTGTGCCGGTTGTCGTGCCGGGGGGCGCGCAGCCACAGCTCTTCGGCGCCGTCGCTCAGCAGGTCCACGGCCTCGTCCCCGTGCGCCGCGAGGTGGCCGCCCTTGATCAGTGCCCACCGCGGCCCGAAGCCGAGGACCGCGTCGGCGGCCCGCCGCATGTCGTCCTCGCTCTCCACCACCACCCCGGTGAGCTGCGCGACCTCGTCGAGGTTCGGGGTGGCCACGGTGGCCCGCGGCAGCAGTTGCCTCCGTACGGCTTCCAGCGCCGAGGCGGCGAGCAGTGCGTCCCCGTGCTTGGAGACGCCCACGGGGTCCACGACGGCCGGGGCGCCCGTGGTGGCCAGCAGGTCGGCCACGGTCTCCACGAGCACGGCGCTGGACAGCATCCCGGTCTTCACGGCCCGGACGCCGATGTCGTCCACCACGGCCCTGTACTGGCCCCGCACGGCGTCGGCGGGCAGCTCCCATACCCCGGTGACCCCCAGGGAGTTCTGGGCGGTCACGGCGGTGAGCACGCTCATCCCGTGCACGCCGAGGGCCAGCATGGTCTTGAGGTCGGCCTGGATGCCCGCGCCGCCGCCGGAGTCGGATCCGGCGACGGTCAGGCAGAGCGGCGGGGCGCCGGTCATCGTGGCGGCTCCTCGGCGGCCGGCTCGCCGCCGAAGTGGTCCCAGCCCCCGCTGCTGGTCCAGGGGGCGCCGTCCACGGTCACCTGGGGCAGCGCGGAGCGGTTCTGCACCTCTCCGATGACCTTCCAGCGGGCCGGCAGTTTCACGTCGGGCGGGAAGGTGGCCACGATCGCGTGGTCCTCTCCCCCGGTGAGCACCCACTGGAGCGGGTCCACGCCGACGGCCTGCCCGATGTCGTGCATCTGCGTCGGGATGTCGACGGCCGCCGAGCGCAGGTCGATCCGTACCTTGCTGGCCTCGGCGATGTGCCCGAGGTCGGCGATCAGGCCGTCGCTGACGTCGGTCATGGCGGTGGCGCCGAGTCCGGCGGCCGCGGGGCCCGCGTGGTACGGGGGCTCGGGCCGCCGGTGGGCCTCCACGAAGGCCCGCGGGGAGCGGAAGCCGCGCGAGAGGACGGCGAAGCCGGCCGCCGACCAGCCCAGCCAGCCGGTGACGGCCACGACGTCGCCGGGCTGGGCTCCGGAGCGCAGCACGGGCTCGTGGTTGCGCAGGTCGCCCAGCGCGGTGATGGCGACGGTGATGGTGTCGCCGCGGACGACGTCCCCGCCGACCACGGCGGCGCCGGCGACCTGGCATTCGTCGCGGATGCCGTCCATCAGCTCGGTGGGCCAGGTGACCGGCAGCTCGGCCGGGACGACGAGGCCGAGCAGGAGCGCGGTCGGCACCGCGCCCATGGCGGCGATGTCGGCCAGGTTCTGCGCGGCGGCCTTGCGGCCGACGTCGTAGGCCGTGGACCAGTCGCGCCGGAAGTGCCTGCCTTCCAGCAGGATGTCGGTGCTCGCCACGACCCGCCGGTCGGGGGCCGACACCACCGCGGCGTCGTCGCCCGGCCCGAGCCGGACCGCCGGGGTGGTGGTGAGCCGTGAGGTGAGCTCCCGAATGAGCCCGAACTCCCCCAGCTCGCCCACAGTGCCCTTCATCGCTGTGCCCCTTCTTGCCCAGTCCGCTTGCGGTCGCGAGCCGTCACAGCTCTGGGTACCGTCAACAGATACGTCAACTTCTGCTCTCCGTACGCCCCGCCGTGCGTGGTGCCGGGCTCGCAGGTCTCCCCGCGGCGCTCGGCGACGCGGTACCGTGGCGTCCCTTCTTCCCCCGGCCCTTGCGATCGTGTGGGGCCCACCCGAAGGTTAGGGGAAATGATCCTCGTGGCCGCCCTGGAGGTTCCGTGGTACAGGCGTACATCCTTATCCAGACCGAGGTGGGCAAGGCGTCGTTCGTCGCCGAGTCCATCGCCCAGATCGCGGGGGTGATCCAGGCCGAGGACGTGACGGGCCCGTACGACGTGATCGTGCGCGCCCAGGCCGACACCGTGGACGAACTCGGTCGCATGGTCGTGGCCAAGGTCCAGCAGGTGGAGGGGATCACCCGCACCTTGACCTGCCCCGTGGTCCATCTGTAGCCCCCGTCTACTCTAGGCCGGTGATGTCCCTCCACCACCGGCCCCTTGGTCTGCTCGCCGCACTGCCCGCACTGGCTGCCGTTCTGTCCGTCGCGGGCTGTACCTCGGGCGGTTCCGAGGCCCGGGTGACTCCGCCGCCCGCGCCGCCCGCCGACGTCGCGGGACTCTGCGCGGCGCTGCACAAGGAGCTCCCGGAGACGGTGGCCGGTCTGGCGCGGACCCCGGTGGAACCGGAGTCCGACTTGACCGCCGCTTGGGGCGGCTCGGCGATCGTACTGCGGTGCGGTATCCCCAAGCCCGAGAAGATGCGGGATCCGAAGCAGGACGGTGTCGAGGTCAACGGTGTCGGCTGGCTGCTGGAGAAGCTGGGCGACGGCGGGGGGTTCCGGTTCACCACCGGGGCGCGGCTGGCGTACACGGAGGTCCGGGTCGACAAGGAGCATGCCACGGATGCCGGGATGCTCGTCGGGCTGTCCGCCGCCATCGCCAAGACCGTACCGGTGGGGATCTCCTCGTACTGAGGTCCCGCCCGGACCCGCTCGCACCGCGCACACCGCCGCCCGCCGGGATGTCCCCGGCGGGCGGTCGGCGTTGTTCCCGGGGGAACTGCTAGCGCAGCCCGGTGGAGCGGCGCAGGGCGGCCTGGATCAGGCGGTCCACCAGCTCCTGGTACTCGATGCCCGACTCCTGCCACATCCGCGGGTACATGGAGATGGGGGTGAAGCCCGGCATGGTGTTGATCTCGTTGATGACGAAGGTGCCGTCCTCCGTGAGGAAGAAGTCGGCGCGCACCAGGCCCTCGCAGGACGCGGCCTCGAAGGCCTCGACCGCGAGCCGCTGCACCTCCGCGGTCTGCTCGGGGGTGAGCGGCGCCGGCACGATCCCGGAGGCGGAGTCGATGTACTTCGCCTCGAAGTCGTAGAAGTCGTGGCTGGAGACCGGCGGGATCTCGGCGGGCACGCTCGCGCGCGGGCCGTCCTCGAACTCCAGGACGCCGCACTCGATCTCGCGGCCGCGCAGCAGCGCCTCCACGATGATCTTCGGGTCGTGGTGGCGGGCTTCGCGGATCGCCGCGTCCAGGCCGGTGACGTCGTCGACCTTGGTGATGCCGATGGAGGAGCCAGCGCGGGCGGGCTTGATGAAGAGCGGCCAGCCGTGCTCCCCGGCGAAGTCGAGGATCTTCGCCTTGACGGCGTCCTGGTCGGCTTCCCACTCGCGGGGGCGGATGGTCACGTACGGGCCGACGCGCAGCCCGAAGGACGTGAACACCCGCTTCATGTAGTCCTTGTCCTGGCCGACGGCCGAGGCGAGGACGCCCGAGCCGACGTACGGGATCCCGGAGAGCTCCAGGAGGCCCTGGAGGGTGCCGTCCTCGCCGTAGGGGCCGTGCAGCATCGGGAAGACGACGTCGACCTCGCCCAGGGCCTTGGGGACGGCCCCCGGCTCGGTGTAGACGACCTCGCGGCTGGCGGGGTCGACCGAGAGCACGACGGCGCCCTCGTCGGAGTCGGCGAGCTCCTCGACACTGGGGAGCTTGCGGTCGGCGATGGCCATCCGCGCGGGCTCGTCGGCGGTCAGTGCCCACCGGCCGTCCGTGGTGATGCCGATGGGCAGCACCTCGTACTTGGAGCGGTCGATGGAGCGCAGCACGGCGCCCGCCGTGACGACCGAGATGGCGTGTTCCGAGCTGCGGCCGCCGAACACGACGGCCACGCGGGGCTTGCGGCCCTGCTGCTCAGGGGTCTGGGGGAGGTTCTCGCTGCTCATATCGCCACGAGAGTACCCGCTCAGGCGTCCGGAAAGGACTCAGTGCCGTTCCGGTTTGGCGCTGCGTCCCATCAGTTCCTTGAGCGCGACCAGCGTCGGCTTGCCGTGGTGGACGATGTCGACGACGGTGTCGGTGATCGGCATGTCGACCCCGTGGCGGCGGGCGAGATCGGCCACCGACTGGCAGGACTTGACGCCCTCCGCGGTCTGCTTGGTGACCGCGATGGTCTCCTCCAGGGTCATCCCGCGGCCGAGGTTGGTGCCGAAGGTGTGGTTCCGGGAGAGCGGCGAGGAGCAGGTGGCGACCAGGTCGCCGAGGCCCGCGAGGCCGGAGAAGGTGAGCGGGTCGGCGCCCATCGCCAGGCCCAGGCGGGTCGCTTCGGCGAGACCGCGGGTGATGAGGGAGCCCTTGGTGTTGTCGCCCAGGCCCATGCCGTCCGCGATGCCCACGGCGAGGCCGATGACGTTCTTGACGGCGCCGCCGAGTTCGCAGCCGATGACGTCGGTGCTCGTGTACGGGCGGAAGTACGGGGTGTGGCAGGCGGCCTGGAGGCGCCGGGCCACGGCCTCGTCCACGCAGGCGACCACGGAGGCCGCGGGCTGCCGGGCGGCGATCTCGCCGGCCAGGTTGGGGCCGGTGACGACCGCGATCCGCTCGGCGGGGACCTTTCCGACCTCCTCGATGACCTCGCTCATCCGCTTGGCGGTGCCGAGTTCGATGCCCTTCATGAGGGAGACGAGGACCGTGTCGGGGGCCAGCAGGGGCGCCCAGGCCGCGAGGTTCTCGCGCAGGGTCTGGGAAGGGATGGCGAGGACGGTGAAGTCGGCGCCGGCCGCGGCCTCGGCGGGATCGGTGGTGGCGCGGATGTTCGCCGGGAGTTGGACGTCCGGGAAGTAGTCCGGGTTGGTCCTGCCGGTGTTGATGGCGTCGACCAGCTCCTGGCGGCGGCCCCAGAGGGTCACCTCGCAGCCGGCGTCGGCGAGCACGATGGCGAAGGCCGTGCCCCAGGAGCCGGTTCCGAAGACGGTCGCCTTCACGGGACGTGTCACTTCTTGCCCTCCCCCGCGGCCTTGCGCCGCTGTTCGGCCCTGGCCTTGCGGTGGTCGTACGGCTGCGCGGGCGCGGTTTCGCCCCGCAGTACCTCCAGCAGCCCGGTGATGGCCGCCATGATGACCTCGGTGACCTCCTTGAGGACCTCCGGGGTGGGTTCCCGGTCGTAGAACTCGGAGAGGTCCACGGGTGGTCCGGCGAGGACCCGGAGGGTCTTGCGCGGGAACAGGCTGACCTTGTTCTCCTTGGCGTACGGCGGCATCGCGAGATGGGCGCCCCACTGGGCCACCGGAATGACGGGGGCCTTGGTCATCAGCGCGACGCGGGCGGCGCCGGTCTTGCCGGCCATCGGCCACAGGTCCGGGTCGCGGGTGAGGGTGCCTTCCGGGTAAAAGGCCACGCATTCGCCGCGCTCGATGGCGTCCACGGCGGCCCGGAATGCGTCCAGGGCGTTGGTGGACTCCCGGTAGACGGGGATCTGCCCGGATCCGCGCAGGATGGCACCGACAATGGGCACCTTGAAGAGCCCCGCCTTGGCGAGCAATCGGGGCACCCGGCCGCTGTTGTACTGGAAGTGCGCGTAGGAGAGCGGGTCCAGATACGAGTTGTGATTGACGGCGGTGATAAATCCGCCCTCGGCAGGAATGTGATCCATTCCCCGCCAGTCCCGCTTGAAGAGCACTACCAGCGGCGGTTTCGCGATGGCCGCCGCCAGGCGGTACCAGAAGCCGATTCTGCGGCGGGACACTCGGACACCTTCCTCTATGACCGGTGCGCGCCTGGGGCACCTCGGGGCCGGACAAGTGTCGCCCCGGGTCCGGTCTCTGTCGAGAACACCGTACGCCCCGCTCAGGGCACCGGGCCCCCGGGTCGCCCGGCGGGAGCGACAATGGCCCGACGCATGACCCGGCCATGACCCGACCACGGCCCGGGCATGTGCGAGAGCGACCGGAGGGTAGGGGTCCGTGACGAACGCCGCCTGGAGTCTGGTGGTCCCGCTGAAGCCCTTGGCGTTGGCCAAGAGCCGGCTCGCGGAGGCCGTCGGCGCCTGGCGTCCGGGACTCGCGCTGGCGTTCGCGCAGGACACCGTGGCGGGGGCGCTGGCCTGCGCGGCGGTCGCGGATGTGGTGGTCGTCACGGACGACGCGGCGGCCGGTGCGGAACTGGCCCGGCTGGGAGCGCGGATCGTGCCGGACGCGCCGGGCGGCGGGCTCAACGCGGCGCTGGTCCACGGGGCGCGGGCGATACGCGCGGCCCGGCCGCGGGCGGCGGTGGCCGCGATGAACGCGGACCTGCCGGCGCTGCGGCCGCCCGAACTACTCCGCGTGCTCGATGCCGCGGCTGTATTTCCCCGGGCATTTCTGGCGGATGCGGCGGGAATCGGGACGACTCTGCTTTCCGCCGCTCCGGACGTGGAATTGGCCCCCTCGTTCGGCGGACCGTCCCGGGCTCGGCATTCGGCCTCGGGGGCGGTGGAAATGGCCCTGGCGGGCGTCGACAGCGTGCGCCGCGACGTGGACACGGGTGCGGACCTGCGGACCGCCCTCGCCCTTGGTGTGGGGCGTCACACGGCCCGATACAGTTCCCGTATGCAGGCGACCGCGTACACGTACGACTCCCAGACCCGCAGCGGCAGTGTGCTGCTGGACGACGGCACCCCGGTGCCCTTCGAGGCCCCTGCCTTCGACGCGGGCGGCCTGCGGCTGCTGCGGCCGGGCCAGCGGGTCCGGATCGAGACGGACGGCGAGGGCGCGGGCCTGCGGATCAGCCTGATCACGCTGCAGACCTTCTGAGCCTGGAGCAACGCACGGGGGGCCGGCTTCCCCCTCCAGGGGAAGCCGGCCCGGCGCGTGTGACCCGCGCCCTTACTTCTTGCGGGCGGTGGTCTTCTTCGCGGTGGCCTTGCGCGTCGCCGTCTTCTTGGCGGGCGCCGTGGTCTTCGCGGTGGCCTTCTTGGCGGCCGGGGCCGTCTTCTTGGCGGTCGCGGTGGTCTTCTTCGCCGTCGCGGCGGCCTTCTTGACCGTGGCCTTCTTCGCCGCCGGGGTGGCCTTCTTCGCCACGGTGGTCTTGGCGACGGCCTTCTTCGCGGTCGCGGTGGTGGTCTTCTTGGCTGTGACCTTCTTGGCGACCGCGGTCTTCGCCGCCGTCTTCTTGGCGGTGGTGGCCTTCTTGGCCGCGGCCTTCTTGACCGTCGCGGAAGCGCCACCGGTGAGGCTGCCCTTGGGCGCCTTCTTCACCGAGACCTCGCCGCCCTTGGGGAGCTTCTTGGTGCCGGCGACCAGGTCCTTGAAGCCCTGGCCCGCACGGAAGCGGGGAACCGAGGTCTTCTTGACCCGGACGCGCTCTCCCGTCTGGGGGTTGCGGGCGTAACGGGCCGGGCGGTCGACCTTCTCGAACGAGCCGAAGCCCGTGACCGAGACCCGGTCGCCGGCGACGGTCGCGCGGACGATGGCGTCCAGTACCGCGTCGACGGCGTCCGCGGCCTGCTGGCGGCCGCCCACCTTGTCGGCAATCGCTTCTACGAGCTGCGCCTTGTTCACGTCTTCCCCTTCGGAGACTTCGCCAGAACGAATGTGTTCAAGCTTATTTCGCACGTTAGGCGGATATATACCGCAAATCAAACACGAAACGGGCTAATCACCCTAGTGCCGCAACGCTTTAGACCGTTACGGAGTTCCTTCGCATCAGTCGCCTTCAGGGAATCGACCCTCGTCGAGGTCCTTCATCAACCTGTCCAGGCGCCTTGCCGCATCGGCGAGATCGTGCTTCGCCGCGGCCGTGACGACCAACAGCTTCCGGGAGAGCGCCATCCTTACGCCCTCCGGGACTTGCAGCGTGCGCACCCTTGTGTGTGCTTCTTTCAACCGGTCCGCGACGAGTTCGTAGAGCTCGAGTTGACTGTCGCGTTCCATGCACAGATTGTGCCATCTGGGGCGAGTTGTCGCCTCACGGGGCCTCAACAAACGGCTGTGCCCCCTGCCGGAAGGCAGGGGGCACAGTGTTGCCGATGTGATCACCCAAGGGCGAATAAGCGCTGATCAGGCAGGAATCAAGCCTGAATCGTGCGCGGCTTGAAGGCCGGTCGGGCGCTTTCGTAGGTGGCGATGTCCGCTTCGTTCTGAAGGGTGAGGGAGATGTCGTCCAGACCCTCCAGCAGCCTCCACCGCGCGTTGTCGTCGAGTTCGAACTCGGCGGTGATGCCTTCGGCTCGGACCTGGCGGGCGACGAGGTCGACCGTGATCTCGGCGGTGGGGTCGGCCTCGGTCAGCTTCAACAGCTGCTCGACGGTCTCCTGGGGCAGGACGACGGTCAGCAGCCCGTTCTTCAGCGAGTTGCCGCGGAAGATGTCGGCGAACCGCGAGGAGATGACCGTCTTGAACCCGAAGTTCTGCAGCGCCCAGACGGCGTGTTCACGGGAGGAGCCGGTGCCGAAGTCGGGGCCGGCGACCAGGACGGTCGCCCCCGCGCGCTCCGGCTGGTTGGTGATGAACTGCGGGTCCTTGCGCCAGGCCTCGAAGAGACCGTCCTCGAAACCGTCGCGTGTGATCTTCTTCAGCCAGTGGGCGGGGATGATCTGGTCGGTGTCGACGTTGGAGCGGCGTAGCGGGACGGCTCGGCCGGTGTGGGTGGTGAAGGCTTCCATGGTTCAGACTCCGGCGGTCGCGGTGGCTTCGGTCAGGTCGGCGGGAGAGGCCAAGTGGCCCAGTACCGCGGTGGCGGCCGCGACCTGCGGGGAGACCAGGTGGGTGCGTCCGCCCTTGCCCTGGCGGCCCTCGAAGTTGCGGTTGGAGGTGGACGCGGAGCGCTCACCGGGCGCCAGTTGGTCGGGGTTCATGCCCAGACACATCGAGCAGCCCGCGTGCCGCCATTCGGCGCCGGCCTCCTTGAAGACCTTGTCCAGACCCTCTTCGACGGCCTGGAGGGCCACGCGGACGGAGCCCGGGACGACCAGCATCCGTACGCCGTCGGCGACTTTGCGGCCGCCGATGACCCCGGCCACGGCCCGCAGGTCCTCGATGCGGCCGTTGGTGCAGGAACCTACGAAGACGGTGTCGACCTTGATGTCACGCAGCGGCTGTCCGGCCGTCAACCCCATGTATTCCAGGGCCTTTTCGGCGGCGTGCCGCTCCGATGCGTCCTCGTACGAAGCCGGGTCGGGGACGTTGGCGGACAGGGGCGCGCCCTGGCCCGGGTTGGTGCCCCAGGTGACGAACGGCGCCAGCGCGGCACCGTCGATGACGACCTCGGCGTCGAAGACCGCGTCGTCGTCGGTGCGCAGGGTCTTCCAGTACGCGACCGCCGCGTCCCACTCCTCGCCCGTCGGGGCGTGGTCGCGGCCCTCCAGGTAGTCGAAGGTGGTCTGGTCGGGGGCGATCATGCCCGCGCGGGCGCCGGCCTCGATCGACATGTTGCAGATGGTCATGCGGGCTTCCATCGAGAGCTTCTCGACGGCCTCGCCGCGGTATTCCAGGATGTAGCCCTGGCCGCCGCCGGTGCCGATCTTGGCGATGATCGCCAGGATCAGGTCTTTGGCGGTGACGCCCTCGGCCAGCGCTCCGGTGACGGTGATCGCCATCGTCTTCGGCCGGGCCAGCGGCAGCGTCTGGGTGGCCAGGACGTGCTCGACCTGGCTGGTGCCGATGCCGAAGGCCAGCGCGCCGAACGCGCCGTGCGTGGAGGTGTGGGAGTCGCCGCAGACCACCGTGGTGCCCGGCTGCGTCAGACCCAGCTGCGGTCCCACGACGTGGACGACGCCCTGCTCGACGTCGCCCAGCGAGTGGAGGCGGACACCGAACTCCGCGCAGTTCGCGCGCAGCGTCTCCAGCTGCGCCCGGGAGACCGGGTCCGCGATCGGCTTGTCGATGTCGATGGTGGGGGTGTTGTGGTCTTCTGTCGCGATGGTGAGGTCGAGGCGTCGGACCTTGCGGCCGGCCTGGCGCAGGCCCTCGAAGGCCTGCGGGCTGGTCACCTCGTGCAGCAGGTGCAGATCGATGAAGAGAAGGTCGGGCTCGCCCTCGGCGCGCCGGACGACATGGTCGTCCCAGACCTTCTCCGCGAGTGTCCTACCCATCGCTTTCCCTCCAGCTCACCGTCCCGGACCCAGTGGTTCGTGGACCCGTACATACAGACTCGCTGTTTCTTGGAAAAATTGAACTTGCGTTTCACAGTGTGAGACGTGAATATCGTTTCATGGACAACTCTAGCGGCGTCGGCGTTCTCGACAAGGCAGCTCTGGTACTGAGCGCACTGGAGTCCGGTCCGGCCACCCTCGCCGGGCTGGTCGCGGCGACAGGGCTCGCACGACCCACGGCACATCGCCTTGCCGTGGCACTGGAACACCACCGGATGGTGGCGAGGGACATGCAGGGCCGGTTCATCCTCGGACCGCGGCTGGCGGAGCTCGCCGCCGCGGCCGGCGAGGACCGCCTGCTGGCCACGGCCGGACCGGTGCTCACCCACCTCCGGGACGTGACGGGCGAGAGCGCGCAGCTCTACCGGCGTCAGGGCGACATGCGCATCTGCGTGGCGGCCGCCGAGCGGCTGTCGGGCCTGCGGGACACCGTCCCGGTGGGCTCCACGCTCCCGATGAAGGCCGGCTCGGCGGCGCAGATCCTGATGGCCTGGGAGGAGCCCGAGCGGCTCCACCGCGGGCTGCAGGGCGCGCGCTTCACGGCGACGGCCCTGTCGGGCGTACGCCGCCGCGGCTGGGCGCAGTCGATCGGTGAGCGGGAGCCCGGCGTGGCCTCTGTCTCGGCGCCGGTGCGCGGGCCCTCGAACCGTGTGGTGGCCTCCGTGTCGGTCTCCGGGCCGATCGAGCGCCTGACCCGGCACCCGGGCCGGATGCACGCCCAGGCCGTCATCGACGCGGCCGCCCGGCTCTCGGAGGCCCTGCGCCGCTCCGGCTGAGCCCTTCCGCCGGCCTGACCGACCTTCCCACCACTCCCCCGGGCCCGGGGGCGCGTACGACGCCGCACACGTCCGAACACGCGCCTCCGGGTCCGTACTTGTCCGCGCCGACCGCCCGGGCCGGTACACGGCGAAGAGGCCCTCCGCGATGATCGCGAAGGGCCTCCTCCGTGCGTACCCCCGACCGGATTCGAACCGGCGCTACCGCCTTGAGAGGGCGGCGTGCTAGGCCGCTACACAACGGGGGCTAGCTGCTACTGCGGTACTGCGCTGGGCTACCAGGACTCGAACCTAGAATAAGAGAACCAGAAACTCTCGTGTTGCCAATTACACTATAGCCCAAAGGTCTAGACCAGCTAGACACCGTACCCCCGACCGGATTCGAACCGGCGCTACCGCCTTGAGAGGGCGGCGTGCTAGGCCGCTACACAACGGGGGCCCTAGCGATCCTGCATCAAAACATCCGGGTGCGACCCTGGAGATCTCGCGGGAAGGATCTGTACCCCCGACCGGATTCGAACCGGCGCTACCGCCTTGAGAGGGCGGCGTGCTAGGCCGCTACACAACGGGGGCAAGCACTGCGTTACTTCTGCACTGCGCTGGGCTACCAGGACTCGAACCTAGAATAAGGGAACCAGAAACCCTCGTGTTGCCAATTACACTATAGCCCACCAAAACTCAAGCCCCTGAGGTACTTTCGTTTGGTTAGCGCCTCCGTCCGGCCTTTCGGCCCGCTCCGGCGGCGCAGAAAGAACATTACCGGATGCCTGACCGTGCTCCAAAACGGGTATCTGCAGCCAGCAGCTCCGGCAGCCGGTCGAGTCCGGCGATCCGGTGCACACCGGCAGGGCCCGGTCCCCGGCCGCCGTCGCGGTCGAGCCAGACCGCCGTCAGCCCGGCGTCACGGGCGCCGCGCGCGTCGATCTCCGGCTGGTCCCCGACGTACGCCACCTCGTGCGGCGGGAGCCCCATCTCGGCGCAGGCGCCGAGGAAGGCGGCCGCGTCGGGCTTGCTCACACCCAGTTCGGCGGCGCACACCAGCACCTCGAAGCGGTCGCGCAGGCCGAGGTGGCGCAACTTGGGGTCCTGGGCGGCGGTGGAGGAGTTGGAGAGCACCCCGTGCCGGTAGACCCCTGCGAGGGCGTCCAGTACGGGCACGACGTCGGGGAACAGCGCCCAGGCGGCCTTGTAGTGCTCGACGTAGCGGCCGAACCAGGCGTCGGCCTCGTCGTCGATCATGCCGGGCGCCCCGAGGAACTCCCGCACCCGGTCCCGGCGCTGCCCGGGGAAGGTGACCTCCCCGGCGCCGAAGCGCGCCCAGTGCCGTTCGGTGAGCCGGCGCCACAGCGCGAGCGCCTCCGCGGCGGTCCCGTAACGCTCCCCCAGCCCCTCCTCTGCGAGCTGCCGCGCGAGCCCGGCGGTGTCGGCCCCGGTGTAGTCGAACAGGGTGTCGTCGATGTCCCACAGCACGGCACGGATCGGCATGGCCCCGAGCCTACGCCCGAGGCCGCGCCCGCACCTCGCGAATGCCGCAGGGGGCGGTCGCCGGGTTCGGCGGCCGCCCCCTGCGGGACGTACGGGAGGAGCGCGGAAGGCTACGCGGCGAGCTTCGCCAGGGTCGCGTCGATGCGGGACAGGGAGCGGTCCTTGCCCAGGATCTCCAGGGACTCGAACAGCGGCAGGCCGACCGTGCGGCCGGTGACGGCGACACGGACCGGGGCCTGGGCCTTGCCGAGCTTGAGGCCGTGGGCCTCGCCGGCGGTCAGGACAGCCTGCTTGAGGGACTCGGGGTCGCTCCAGTCGGCGGCGGCGAGGTTCTCGCGCGCCGTCGTCAGCAGGGCCGCCGGCTCGCCCTTCATCGCCTTGTCCCAGGACGCCTGGTCCTCGACCGGCTCCTTCAGGAAGAGGAAGTCGACGTTCGCGGTGATGTCCGAGAGGACCGTGACGCGGGTCTGGGCGTACGGCGCGATGCGCTCCCAGGCCGCGGCGTCGAAGTCCTCGGGCGCCCAGTTGGCGTGCGGGGCCCGCAGCCACGGGGCGCAGGCGTCCGCGAAGGCCTTCGGGTCCAGCAGGCGGATGTGGTCGGCGTTGATCGCCTCGGCCTTCTTGAGGTCGAAGCGTGCCGGGTTGGCGTTCACGTCCGGGATGTCGAACTTCGCCACCATCTCCTCGATCGAGAAGATGTCCTGGTCCTTGGAGAAGGACCAGCCGAGGAGCGAGAGGTAGTTCAGCAGGCCCTCGGGGAGGAAGCCGCGCTCGCGGTACAGGTTGAGCGAGGCCTCGGGGTCGCGCTTGGAGAGCTTCTTGTTGCCCTCGCCCATCACGTACGGCAGGTGGCCGAAGGCGGGGGTCGCCTTGGCGACGCCCAGCTCGGTCAGCGCCTTGTACAGCGCGATCTGGCGCGGGGTCGACGAGAGGAGGTCCTCGCCGCGCAGGACGTGGGTGATCTCCATCAGCGCGTCGTCGACCGGGTTGACCAGGGTGTACAGCGGGGCGCCGTTGGCCCGGACGATGCCGAAGTCCGGCACGTTGTCGGGGGTGAAGGACAGCTCGCCGCGGACCAGGTCCGTGAAGGTGATGGTCTCGTCGGGCATCCGGAAGCGGACGATCGAGGAGCGGTGCTCGCCCTGGAACGCCTCCAGCTGCACGGTGGTCAGCTGGCGGCAGTGGCCGTCGTAGCCGGAGGGCTTGCCGGCCGCGCGGGCGGCGGCGCGACGCGCGTCGAGCTCCTCGGTGGTGCAGTAGCAGTGGTAGGCGTAGCCGCCGTCGAGCAGCTTCTGCGCGACATCCTTGTAGATGTCCATCCGCTCGGACTGGCGGTACGGGGCGTGCGGACCGCCCACCTCGGGACCCTCGTCCCAGGTGAAGCCGAGCCAGCGCAGCGAGTCGAGCAGCTGGACGTACGACTCCTCGGAGTCGCGTGCCGCGTCGGTGTCCTCGATGCGGAAGACGAACGTGCCGCCGTGGTGGCGGGCGAACGCCCAGTTGAAGAGGGCCGTGCGGACCAGGCCCACGTGGGGGTTGCCGGTCGGGGAGGGACAGAAACGTACGCGGGGGGGTACCCCCTGCTCGAGCGGAGTCGAGAGCTTGGGGGAGTTCGCGTTAGCCACGCTTGATCACCTTGTTGGTGAGAGTGCCGATGCCTTCGATGGTGACGGCGACCTCGTCGCCGACGTTGAGGGGGCCGACTCCGGCCGGGGTCCCCGTGAGGATGACGTCGCCGGGGAGCAGCGTCATGGCCTCGGTGATGTGGACGATCAGGTCCTCGATGGAGCGGACCATCTCGCTGGTGCGGCCGAGCTGGCGCTGTTCGCCGTTGACGGTGCACTGGATGGTCAGGTCGCTCGGGTCCAGATCGGTCTCGATCCAGGGGCCGAGCGGGCAGGCGCTGTCGAAGCCCTTGGCGCGGGCCCACTGCTTCTCACGCTGCTGGACGTCGCGCGCGGTGACGTCGTTGGCGCAGGTGTAGCCGAGGATCACTTCCTTGACGCGCTCGCGCGGGACCTCGCGGCACATGCGGCCGATGACCACGGCGAGTTCCGCCTCGTGGTGGAGGTCCTGGGAGAAGGAGGGGTACGTGATCGGGTCGCCCGGGCCGACCACCGAGGTGGAGGGCTTGAAGAAGGTGATGGGCGCGTCGGGGACCTCGTTGCCGAGCTCCGCCGCGTGCTCCGCGTAGTTGCGGCCGATGGCCACGACCTTGTTCGGGAGCACGGGCGGCAGCAGCCGGACCTTGCTGAGCGGGACCTTCGTACCGGAGAGCTCGAAGTCCGCGAACGGGATGCCCTTGATGATGTCGAGGACGAGCTCCCCCTCGGCGCCGGGGGCGGCGTCGCCCTCGACCGCGCCGAAGGCGACATTGCCGTCGATCGAGAACCTGGCGATGCGCACGTGTTGCGTCTGCCCCTCTGTATTTCCGCTGGCTGGAGTCTGCGGTCCCCAGGCTAACGCGGTGGGCGCCGTCGCTCCGCGCGCGTTTTGCGCGAGATCTACTGCGCGGCGGCGACCGGGGCGTCCATCAGGATCGTGCGGCGCGGGTTCGCGGTCTGGGCCGGCAGCTCGGCGGTGTGCTCCGGGGTCGCCACGGCCTGCAGCTCCTCGGCGTCCTTGAGGTGGGCGAGGGTGGTGCGGCGCGGGTTGGCTATGTTGCGGAACATCATCGTCGTCTTCATCGGAGTCTGGGGCCCTCGGCTCGCTCGTCGGATCTTGGATTTGGATCTTGAATGGTGGATGCTTGTCGGATGCATCAACCCTGTAAAGGGCAAGGCTAAACATCTGAATCGTCGGCCAAGTCGGGAAGTAATGGCCACAGCTGTGTGAGTTTGCTCACCAGGGACCACTCATTACGGGCATTACGGGCAGTCAATTCCGTCCGGAGAAACGGACATTGCGCCACTGAATGCGCCATTCCGCTCCCGATCATCGCGACTGGGACACCTTGACAGGCGCAGGGTTTGGGCGGTGTAAGTCCGATTCTTCACTAAATGGCTTCCACGTCGCGTAGTGCATGGGTCACAAGCCGTGACCGACTCTCCGGGGTGACACTCGCACCTTGTTGGAGATCCGCCTCTGTGCTGGAATTCGCGGGACCGCCGCGGGAATCAGCCGGCGCGCAGGTGGCGCGACTCAGCGCCGAGCGCGGTGGCAAGGAGAGGGAGACGCGCCGGTCACCGACGACCACCATGGGGCGCACCGCCCCAAGACTCGACACCGTCCCACCGGTCGCCCGGCGGGACGCCTGGTCCAGAGGTTGCGACGCTAGTGCAGGGACGATTCAAGAGGGATGGCAAGGGGTCTCCCCAGGCCCAGGGCCGAGGGGAAGCCGCGGCGGAGCAGGAGCCCCGCGGCGGGACCGACCGTGGCTCTTCGCCCCAGCACGCCCAGAACCGCGGGCCGGCTGTCGAGGGCGCGAGCGCCGATTCTTCCGCCACGGTGAGGGCCAAGGGCCGCGGCAAGTCCGTCAGGGCCGCCCAGCCCAAGGACGAGCTCGCCGAGCGGGACACGTCGATACCCAAGGCCCCCAGCGGGCCCGGTTCCCGTCTCGCCATGCAGAACTGGCGCATCAGCACGCGACTGGTGTCGCTGCTGACCCTGCCCGTCGTCGCCGCGACCACGCTCGGTGGCTTCCGCATCAACGACTCGCTCAACGACATCGCGCAGCTGGAGCACATGCAGCTGCTGACGACGATGACCCGGCAGGCCACCAACCTGGCCGCCATGCTCCAGGAGGAGCGGGACAAGTCGGCCGGTCCGATGTCGCTCACCAGGGACGGCAAGAGCAACAGCCTCGTCCAGGGTGTCCGCGACCAGACCGACGCCGCCGCCGACGCCTTCGAGGCCGCGACCGAGAAGGTCGACAACGCGGAGGACAAGGACGAGACCCTCAAGTCGATCCGCAACAACATCCTGCAGATCGGCCGCCAGCTCACCGGCATCGAGGACATCCGCAAGAAGGCGTACGTCAACGGCGCCCAGCAGACCGTCACCGAGTACAACGCGCTGATCGTCTCGCTGCTCTCGCTCTCCCAGGACATGGCCCAGGCCACCTCCAGCCCCGAGATGATCAAGCGCACGCGCGCCCTGGCGGCCTTCTCGTCCGCCAAGGAGTACGCCTCCATCCAGCGCGCCGTCATCGCCGCCTCGCTCCCCGAGAGCGGCGACAAGCCCGGCGACCTGAAGGAGAACGACCGCCTGTACGCGCTCTCCGCGCTCCGCGGCGAGAGCCAGTCGAAGAAGACCTTCGAACTCGTCTACCAGGGCAAGCCCGAGGAGCTCCTCGCGGCGCTCGGCGACGGCAACACGGAGATCGGCAGCGCCGACCACTACGCCCGTCGCGTCCTGAGCACCCAGGGGCAGTTCGGCAAGGAGAAGAACCGGTCCTGGATGGACTGGTACGACGCCGACGACACCAAGCTCCAGGCGATGAAGGTCATCGAGCTCACCCTGCTCGAGGACATGGAGCAGAAGGCCCGCGAGCTCAAGAACGAGTCGCAGCAGGACGCCATCATCAACGGTGCCCTGATCCTCCTCGTCCTCGGTGTCTCCCTCGTCGGCGCCTTCATCATGGCCCGGTCCATGATCCGCTCGCTGCGCCGCCTGCAGGACACCGCGACCCGCGTCGCCCAGGACCGTCTGCCGGAGCTCGTCAAGCAGCTCTCCGAGTCCGACCCGCAGGACGTGGACACGTCCGTGGAGTCGGTCGGTCTGCACACCCGCGACGAGATCGGCCAGGTGGCCGCGGCCTTCGACGACGTGCACCGCGAGGCCGTCCGCCTCGCCGCCGAGCAGGCCCTCCTGCGAGGCAACGTCAACGCGATGTTCACCAACCTCTCGCGCCGCTCGCAGGGCCTCATCCAGCGTCAGCTCTCGCTCATCTCCGAGCTGGAGTCGCGCGAGGCCGACCCGGACCAGCTGTCCTCGCTCTTCAAGCTCGACCACCTCGCGACCCGCATGCGCCGTAACGGCGAAAACCTCCTCGTCCTCGCGGGCGAGGAGCCGGGCCGCCGGTGGACCCGCCCCGTCCCGCTCGTCGACGTGCTCCGTGCCGCCGCGTCCGAGGTGGAGCAGTACGAGCGCATCGAACTCTCGTCGGTGCCCGGCACCGACGTCGCCGGCCGCGTCGTCAACGACCTCGTGCACCTGCTCGCCGAGCTGCTGGAGAACGCCACCTCGTTCTCCTCCCCGCAGACCAAGGTCAAGGTCACCGGTCACGCGCTGCCCGACGGCCGCGTGCTCGTCGAGATCCACGACACCGGCATCGGCCTCTCCCCCGAGGACCTCGCCGCGATCAACGAGCGGCTCGCCTCGCCGCCCACCGTGGACGTCTCCGTCTCCCGCCGCATGGGCCTGTTCGTGGTCGGCCGCCTGTCCCTGCGACACGGCATCCGCATCCAGCTGCGCCCCTCCGACTCGGGCGGTACGACCGCGCTCGTCATGCTGCCGGTCGACGTCGCCCAGGGCGGCAAGAAGCCGGGCCCGATGCCGGGTGCCCCCGGCGGTGTCCCGGGTGGCCCGGCCGGCGCCCAGGGCGGCCCCGCTCAGGCTTCCGTGCCCGGCGGCGGCGCACGTCCCCCCGTGGGCGCGGCGCCGCAGCGCGGCCAGGTCTCCGCGGGCGGCCAGCGCGCCGCCCTCCCCGGGCGCGACGGCGCTCCCGGTCCGCAGCGTCCCGCCGGCCCGCAGGGCCAGCAGGGTCCGCAGGGCGGCCGGTCCCCGCAGCAGGGCGGCAACGGTGCTCCCGGCCAGCGCCCGCAGCAGGGTGCTCCCGCCGGGCAGGGCCAGAACTCCTTCGGCGCGGGCGCACCGCTGCCGGGCCGCGGCCCGGCCGGCGCTCCCGGCGGCCCGCAGGCGCGTCCGGTGCCCGCTCCCTCGGCGGCCGGTCCGACCGGCTTCGCCCAGGGCAACGGCTTCGAGCGTCCGCAGGCCCCGCAGCCGCCGCAGGCCCCGCAGCCCGGCGGCCCCTCGGGTCCCGCCGGCCCCGCGGCCTACCCCGGCCAGGCTCCGGCCGCCCCGGCGGTCCGCGGCCCCCGGCCGCAGCTGCCGCCGCGCGGTGGCGCTCCCCGCCCGGAGCTCCCGGGCGCGGGCAACAACTCCCCCGCCGGGATACCGCAGGCCCCGCAGACCACCAGCTGGGGTGCGGGCCAGCGCGGCCACGACGTCCCGCGCGGGCACGACGAGCTGTCGGGCCCCGGCTCGACCTCGGAGTTCGCCCGCCCGGACTTCAGCGCCCCGTACCCGCAGCAGGCAGGCGGCAACGGCAACCCGGGCAACAGCACCACGGGCCAGTTCGAGCGCCCGGAGCTGCGCGGCCCCGCCGCCTACGCGGACCCCTCCTCCACGGGCCAGTTCGCCCGCCCGGACGTCCAGCCCCAGCGGCCCGGCGGCCCCGGTGTCGGTGGCTACGTGCCCGTGCCCCCGGTGCGTGCGGAAGCCCCGCGGCTGCCTCAGGCGCACCAGCCGGAGGCGCTGCCCCCGGCCGCCCCGAGCACGGACCCCGGCCGCAGCCCGATCTTCGACACGCTGGAGTCGAACTGGTTCCGCCAGGAGGGCGAGCAGCCCCCCGCGCAGGGACCGGCCGTACCCCAGCCCCCGCAGCAGCACCAGCAGTCCGCTCCGGCGGCCCCGGCGCCGGCTCCCCAGCAGCGCGCGCAGCCCCAGCTGCCGCAGCGCGGCCAGGAGCAGGCGGCCGAGTCCCCCCAGACGGCGACCGGTGCCACGCCGACCGTCAGCTGGCGCTCCTCTCCCAACGACGAGCTGATGCGGCAGGCCGAGCGCGTGCGCCAGCCCGCCGCCGGCGGCATCACCACCTCGGGGCTGCCCCGCCGCGTACCACGGGCGAACCTCGTGGCCGGCACGGCGCAGCAGCAGGCCGACGCACAGCCCGGTCCGCAGGTCTCGCGTTCCCCGGACGACGTCCGCGGCCGTCTGACCAACCTCCGACGCGGTATCCAGCAGGGACGTCAGGCCGGCAACAGCGGCCCGGCCACCGGCAGTTACCAGATCGACCCCACTTACCAGCAGGAGCGATAGTTGAGTTCGATGAGCCAGGCGGCACAGAACCTGAACTGGTTGATCACCAACTTCGTGGACAACACCCCTGGGGTGTCCCACACGGTGGTGGTCTCCGCCGACGGACTCCTTCTGGCCATGTCCGAAGGGTTCCCGCGCGACCGCGCCGACCAGCTGGCGGCCGTGGCCTCCGGACTGACGTCGCTCACCGCCGGAGCCTCCCGCATCTTCGAGGGCGGCGCCGTCAACCAGACCGTGGTGGAGATGGACCGGGGGTTCCTCTTCCTCATGTCCGTCTCCGACGGTTCCTCGCTGGCCGTGCTCGCGCACCCCGATTGCGACATCGGCCTCGTGGGCTACGAGATGGCCCTCCTCGTGGACCGCGCGGGCAGCGTCCTCACCCCGGACCTGCGCGCGGAGCTGCAGGGAAGCCTGCTCACCTGACTGCCACCCTCCCGGCCGGACGGTACTTCCGGCCGGGAGACCGGGGCTCACGCCCCGGAACCCAGTACCGCCGCCAGGCCGTCATACCGTCCCCCCACCGGCCGCCCCGTCAGACGGCACGCTGACCACTGCTGTCCAGCCCGGAGGATCAATGACCCCGCCCCCCGCCTACCCCGATGCGTACGGAGATTCGTACTCGGAAGGCGACCAGCCGCTGGTGCGTCCCTATGCGATGACCGGCGGCCGGACCCGGCCCCGCTACCAGCTCGCCATCGAGGCGCTGGTCAGCACCACGGCCGATCCGATGCACCTGTCCGGCCTGCTGCCGGAGCACCAGCGGATCTGCACCCTCTGCCGCGAGGTCAAGTCGGTCGCCGAGGTCTCCGCACTGCTGTCGATGCCGCTCGGTGTCGCCCGGATCCTCGTCGCCGACCTGGCCGAGGCCGGAATGGTGGCCATCCACCAGCCGGGCAATGGAGAGGCCGGCGGCACGCCGGACGTAACGCTGCTCGAGAGGGTGCTCAGTGGACTTCGCAAGCTCTAGCGGCGGAGCGGCTCCTCGCTCCACCACCTCCGCGAAGATCGTGGTGGCGGGCGGCTTCGGCGTGGGCAAGACCACGTTCGTCGGCGCGGTCTCCGAGATCAACCCGCTGCGCACCGAGGCCGTCATGACCTCCGCGAGTGCGGGCATCGACGATCTGACGCACACCGGGGACAAGACGACCACCACGGTCGCGATGGACTTCGGCCGCATCACCCTGGACCAGGACCTGATCCTGTACCTCTTCGGTACCCCGGGCCAGGACCGCTTCTGGTTCATGTGGGACGACCTGGTCCGCGGCGCCATCGGGGCGATCGTGCTCGTCGACACCCGCCGGCTCGCCGACTGCTTCCCGGCCGTCGACTACTTCGAGAACAGCGGCCTGCCCTTCGTGGTGGCGCTCAACGGCTTCGAGGGGCACCAGCCGTACACCCCGGAGGAAGTCCGCGAGGCCCTGCAGATCGGCCCGGACGCCCCCATCATCACCACCGACGCCCGCCACCGCGCGGACGCCAAGAGCGCGCTCATCACGCTCGTCGAGCACGCCCTCATGGCGCGGCTCAAGTAAGCGGTCGCGAAGCGGATCAAGGAAGGGCCGACGCAACGGCTGTTCCGATGTCGAGTTTTGGAGGGCGGGTTGTGTCGTACGACACGGCCCGCCCTCCTGGTTCATAACGTTTCGACAGAGAATTGCCCGTAGTTGGACACTCGGTGCGTTCGTCCGGTTCCACTGCGCTCACAACTGGCCCGGTTTTTGCCGCAGGACGCTCTTTATGTCCGGTTTATGTGGGGCATAAGGCTCTGGGAATGGCCGGTTTCAACTGTTTGGAACACGGCCGTTAACCGTGCTGGAATTCAACGAACTAGCTAGTAGCACCGCCGAGAGGTTGTTGGTCGAGTGAGGCGAAGCAACTCGAGCCCCGCGGATGAACCCGCGCGCGGCAACTTCACCCCGCCGCCGCGCGCGGCCGCGTCACCCATCGACGTACCCGTGGACCCCCCGGCGAGCGGTGGCAGCACCAGCAGGTTCTCGCCCCGCAACTGGCGTGTGCCGACGCGTCTGAACGCCATCCTGCTCGTACCCGTCCTCGTCGGACTGGTCATGGGCGGCTTCCAGGTGAAGGGCTCCATCGACACCTGGAACGAGGCCAAGGACGCCGAGAAGACGGCCCGCATCGTCCAGGCGGCGGCCGAATACGGCCAGGCCCTCCTCAACGAGCGCGACGTCACGGCCGAGCCGCTCCTCAAGGGCGACAAGAACAACGAGGCCGTCGCCAAGGCCTACGCGGCCACCGACTCCGCCAAGGCCAGGTTCGCCGAGGCCGCGAAGGACCTGCCGCAGAAGCAGGGCCTGGAGCGCCGCCTCCAGCTCTTCCAGCAGGAAGAGCCGAAGCTGGAGCTGGTCCGCAAGTCGGCCTACGTGGCGCCGGAGACCGCGAAGAAGAACCTCCCCACGACGGCGGGCCCCATCCCGACCGAAGAGGGCTACCTGCTGGTCCAGCACTACCTCATGCAGTTCTCCAACGAACTGGGCCTCGGCACCGGCAACGTGACCTCGTACGGCCGCATGGTCTACGCGGTGGAGCTGGCCAAGGCCGCGAACTCGCTCCAGCGTTCCGTGGGTACCCACCTGCTGGTCCGCCCGAGCGACAACGAGGAAGTCCGCAAGGCACAGCTGGTCGCCTTCTCCTCCTACGCCTACCTCGAAGAGATCGCCATCGGCGAGTTCGTCGCCGCGGGCACGGAGGAGGACACCAACCGCCTCCGCGAGATCATGGCCAAGAAGTCCCAGGACGGCGCCGCCAAGCTCGCCGAGGCCAAGACGGCCGCGGAACAGGCCGGCACGGTCTTCAAGGCGCCCCCCCTGGTCAACGGCTCCGCGCTCACCGGCATGACCGAGGCGATAGCCAGCGGCGAGAAGAACACCAAGCTGGCCCAGGCGGGCACCACCCCGCCGGCCTGGCAGGCCGCCGCCACCGCGAAGTTCGACGGGTACGCCGAGATCGAGAAGGAATTCCTCGACAAGGCCCTCGCGGAGAGCATCGCGATCTCCGACAGCGCCCGCAACGACGCCATCATCAACGGCGCCATCGTGGTCGTGGCCCTCCTCGCCGCCTTCATCCTGGCCGGCATGATGGCCCGCCAGATGAGCCGCGCGATGAGCCGCCTGCGCACCGCCGCCTTCGAGGTCGCCGAGCAGCGCCTGCCGATGCTCGTCGACCAGCTCTCGCGCACCGACCCGGGCAAGGTCGACACCCGCGTCACCCCGATCCCGATCGACTCCCAGGACGAGATCGGCGAGGTCGCCCGCGCCTTCGACCAGGTCCACCGGGAAGCGGTCCGGCTCGCCGCCGAGCAGGCGCTCCTGCGAGGGAACGTCAACGCGATCTTCACGAACCTCTCCATGCGCAACCAGTCGCTGATCGAGGGCCAGCTGACCCTCATCACCGACCTGGAGAACAACGAGGCGGACCCGGACCAGCTGGAGAACCTCTTCCGCCTGGACCACCTGGCCACCCGTATGCGCCGCAACGGCGAGAACCTCCTCATCCTCGCGGGTGAGGAACCGGGCCGCCGCTGGGACCAGCCGGTCCCCCTCGTCGACGTCCTGCGCGCCGCCTCCTCCGAGGTGGAGCAGTACGAGCGCGTCGAGCTCTCGGGCGTCTCCGAGGCCGAGATCCACGGCCAGGCCGTGACCGACCTCGTGCACCTGCTCGCCGAGCTGCTGGAGAACGCCACCACGTTCTCCTCCCCCCAGACCAAGGTCCGGGTCAACGCCACGCGTCTGCCCGACGGCCGCGTCATGGTCGAGATCCACGACAAGGGCATCGGCCTGACCGCCGAGGACTTCGCGGACATCAACCACAAGCTGGCCAACCCGCCGACCGTGGACGCCGCGATCTCGCAGCGCATGGGTCTGTTCGTGGTCGGCCGGCTTGCGGACCGCCACGGCATCCGCGTCCAGCTGCGCCCCTCGGGCGAGGCGGCCGGCACCACGTCGCTGGTCATGCTCCCGGACGCCATCACCCACGGTGGTGGTGGCGAGGGGATACCGGAGGACGACTTCACGGTCTCCTCGATGATCCCGCAGCAGCAGGCGCAGCAGCCCGCGCCGCTGCGCACGGCGGCCGAGCTCGGCTTCGACGACTCCCGCTACGATGTCCACCGGGCCGACCAGCCGGGCGCCGACGGCCGCGAACTCGACCCCGTCGGGCGGTCCCTCGGCCGCGAGGAGCGCCGGGCCGCGCTGGAGGCCCAGGTGGGCTATCCGCAGGCGCAGCCCGAGTACCCCGGCCAGGAGTATCCGGAACCCCAGCCCGAGCACGGCTACCAGCCGTACCAGGGCTACGAGCAGCAGCCCGAGCAGGGGTACGAGGACTCGTACGCCTCCCAGCGCGCTCAGCAGCCCCAGGAAGCGCCCCAGGGATACCAGGCCTACCCGCAGCAGGGGTACGCGTATCCGGAAGCCGAGTACGCGGATCAGCAGCAGGACGGTCCGGCCTACGGCAACGGGTACGAAGCCCAGTCGCAGCAGGCGGAGTGGCCCGAGCAGAACACCTACTCCGGGGCCTACCAGCAGGATTACGGGACCGAATCGGAATCCCCGGCCGCTCCCGAACCGGCCCCGGAACGCGTAGGCTTCGACCGTCCGGGTGCCGCTGCCGACACCGGTCACCAGATGACCGGAGCGGGCCTGCCGCGCCGCGGCAGCCAGCAGCAGGGGCGGTCGGCACAGCAGGAAGCGGAGTCCACCGGATCCCTCTTCGAGCAGCGGCCGCAGCGTCAGCAGCAGCCCGCTGAACCGGAGCGGGCCCCGGAGGAAACTGAAGGCACTGAGGCCTGGCGCTCACGCAACGACGAGCGCTGGCAGCAGGCTGGCAAGCTCCGCGAGCCGAAGGCGGGCGGGATCACCCCGTCCGGTCTCCCTCGGCGGGTACCCAAGGCCAACCTGGTCGAGGGTGCTGCGGAGACGACCCCGCAGGGCGGCCCCCAGGTCTCCCGCGCTCCGGAGGACGTCCGCGGCAGGTTGAGCAACCTGCGGCGCGGTGTCCAGCAGGGACGCAGCGCGGGTTCCGAGCAGTCAAGTAACAGCTATGACCAGGAGCGTTAGTGTGAGCCCGATGAGCCAGGCGGCACAGAACCTGAACTGGTTGATCACCAATTTCGTGGACAACACCCCAGGGGTGTCCCACACGGTGGTGGTCTCCGCCGACGGCCTTCTTCTGGCGATGTCCGACGGATTCCCGCGCGACCGCGCCGATCAGCTGGCGGCCGTGGCCTCCGGGCTGACGTCGCTCACCGCCGGAGCCTCCCGCATCTTCGAGGGTGGCGCCGTCAACCAGACGGTGGTCGAGATGGACCGGGGGTTCCTCTTCCTCATGTCCGTCTCCGACGGATCGTCCCTCGCGGTGCTCGCGCACCCCGAGTGCGACATCGGCCTCGTGGGCTACGAGATGGCTCTTCTGGTGGATCGTGCGGGCACCGTACTGACGCCGGACCTGCGTGCGGAGCTGCAGGGAAGTCTTCTCAACTAGCAGACAGGCAGTGCGTTTCGCGCCATCGCACCATAGGGTGCGGTGGCGCGGTTCCACAGGAAGTACTGCGTTCTTGGAGTCGGAGGAGGAAACGTGACAACACCCGGAGGACATCCTTATGGCGGCGCGCAGCAGCCGCAGGGTGGGCACGACCAGAACCGCTTCAACTTCCCCTCCTCGCCCAGCAACCGGCCCGCGCCGGAGCACAACCCCTACCAGCAGCCGTACGGGCAGCCCCCGCAGCACCAGCAGCCCGGGCGCCCGTCGCAGCAGCCCCACCGGACCTCGCAGCCGCAGGCCCCGAAGGCTCACAACCCGCTGGTGCGCCCGTACGCGATGACCGGCGGCCGGACCCGGCCGCGCTACCAGCTCGCCATCGAGGCGCTGGTCAGTACCACGGCCGATCCCGCCCGGCTGCAAGGGCAGTTGCCCGAGCACCAGCGCATCTGCCGCCTGTGCCAGGAGATCAAATCCGTCGCGGAGATCTCGGCACTTCTCTCCATTCCTCTTGGTGTCGCCCGGATCCTCGTCGCCGACTTGGCGGAGGCGGGCCTCGTCGCCATTCACCAGCCCGGCGGCGATGAGTCTGCCGGCGGCCAACCAGATGTGACACTGCTCGAAAGGGTGCTCAGTGGACTTCGCAAGCTCTAACGGCGGAGCGGCTCCTCGCTCCACCACCTCCGCGAAGATCGTGGTGGCGGGCGGCTTCGGCGTGGGCAAGACCACGTTCGTCGGCGCGGTCTCCGAGATCAACCCGCTGCGCACCGAAGCCGTCATGACGAGCGCCTCCGCCGGCATCGACGACCTCACCCACACCGGGGACAAGACGACCACCACGGTCGCGATGGACTTCGGCCGCATCACCCTGGACCAGGACCTGATCCTGTACCTCTTCGGCACCCCGGGCCAGGACCGCTTCTGGTTCATGTGGGACGACCTGGTCCGCGGCGCCATCGGCGCCGTCGTGCTCGTCGACACCCGCCGGCTCGCCGACTGCTTCCCCGCCGTCGACTACTTCGAGAACAGCGGCCTGCCCTTCGTCATCGCCCTGAACGGCTTCGACGGACACCAGCCGTACACCCCGGAGGAAGTCCGCGAGGCCCTGCAGATCGGCCCGGACGCCCCCATCATCACCACCGACGCCCGCCACCGCGCGGACGCCAAGAGCGCGCTC
The DNA here is from genome assembly GCF_042736805.1 of Streptomyces sp. NPDC060031. Classification (NCBI taxonomy): domain Bacteria; kingdom Bacillati; phylum Actinomycetota; class Actinomycetes; order Kitasatosporales; family Streptomycetaceae; genus Streptomyces; species Streptomyces sp. NPDC060031. The sequence continues at coordinate 12,080 of NZ_JBHWVM010000053.1, read as the reverse complement.
ATCACCCTGGTCGAGCACGCCCTCATGGCCCGCCTGCGGTAGCGTCCGCCCGCACACTCACGAAGGCCCCCCGTGCCGTCCGGCGCGGGGGGCCTTCGCCTTGGGCCCCGTACGCCCGGGCCGGGGTACGCGAAGGGCCCCGCACCCTGGGAGGGGTGCGGGGCCCTTGCGTCGCGCTCGGAGGCTCAGCCCTGCCAGCTGTGCGGGGCGCGGAAGCCCGGGGTGCGCTCCAGGCGGCGCCAGCCGGCCTGGGAGCGGGGGTGGGTGCCGGCGTCCTCGGGGGCGGCCGCGGCGCGGGCGAGGAGGATCGCGGTGATCGCGGCGAGCTCCTCGGGGGCGGCGTTGCCCTTTTCGACGCGCAGCAGGGTGTCGGTGGTGGTGACGCTCATGGGTGGCAGGTCTCCTTCGCTTGTTACTGCGGCGGGTTGCCGTGCTTGCGGGACGGCAGATCGGCGTGCTTGTTGCGGAGCATCGCGAGGGCGCTGACGAGCACCTCACGGGTCTCGGCGGGGTCGATGACGTCGTCGACGAGGCCGCGCTCGGCCGCGTAGTACGGGTGCATCAGCTCGGCCTTGTACTCCTTGACCATGCGGGCGCGCATGGCCTCGGAGTCCTCGGCGTCCGCGATCTGCTTGCGGAAGATGACGTTGGCGGCGCCTTCGGCGCCCATCACGGCGATCTCGTTGGTGGGCCAGGCGTAGGTGAGGTCGGCACCGATGGACTGGGAGTCCATGACGATGTAGGCACCGCCGTACGCCTTGCGCAGGATCAGCGAGATACGGGGCACCGTCGCGTTGCAGTACGCGTACAGGAGCTTGGCGCCGTGGCGGATGATGCCGCCGTGCTCCTGGTCGACGCCCGGCAGGAAGCCGGGGACGTCCAGCAGCGTGATGATCGGGATGTTGAAGGCGTCGCAGAGCTGGACGAAGCGCGCGGCCTTCTCGGACGCGTGGATGTCCAGGACGCCGGCGAGGTGGCCGGGCTGATTGGCGACGATGCCGACGACCTGGCCGTCCATCCGCGCCAGGGCGCAGATGATGTTGCGGGCCCAGCGCTCGTGGATCTCCAGGACGTCGCCTTCGTCGACGAGCTCCTCGATGACCTTGAGCATGTCGTACGGGCGGTTGCCGTCCGCGGGGACCAGGTCCAAGAGGACGTCCGAGCGCCGGTCGGCGGGGTCGTCGGTCTGGTGGACCGGGGGGTTCTCGCGGTTGTTGGAGGGGAGCATCGAGATGAGGTAGCGCACCTCGGAGATGCAGGTCTCCTCGTCGTCGTACGCGAAGTGCGCGACGCCCGAGGTCTCGGCGTGCACGTCGGCGCCGCCGAGGCCGTTCTGGGTGATCTCCTCGCCGGTCACCGCGCGGACCACGTCCGGGCCGGTGATGAACATCTGCGAGGTGTCGCGGACCATGAAGACGAAGTCCGTGAGCGCCGGGGAGTAGGCCGCGCCGCCCGCGCACGGGCCCAGCATGACCGAGATCTGCGGGATGACTCCCGAGGCCCTGGTGTTGCGCTGGAAGATGCCGCCGTAGCCCGCGAGGGCGGAGACGCCCTCCTGGATGCGGGCGCCGGCGCCGTCGTTGAGGGAGACCAGCGGGGCACCGGCCGCGATGGCCATGTCCATGATCTTGTGGATCTTGGCGGCGTGGGCCTCGCCCAGGGCGCCGCCGAAGATGCGGAAGTCGTGCGCGTAGACGAAGACGGTGCGGCCCTCGACCGTGCCCCAGCCGGTGATGACACCGTCCGTGTAGGGCTTCTTGGACTCCAGGCCGAAGCCGGTCGCGCGGTGGCGGCGGAGCTGTTCGACCTCCTTGAAGGAACCCTCGTCGAGCAGCAGCGCAATGCGTTCGCGGGCGGTCAGCTTGCCCTTGGCGTGCTGGGTCTCGGTCGCCCGGTCGCTGGGGCCGCGCCGCGCCTGCTCACGCAGGTCGTGCAGCTCGGCCACGCGGCCGCGGGCGTCCGTCGGCTCGCTCGGAGTCTGGTCCACAACGGTCATGTACCGACCTTACGAAGAGCACCATGAAAATCCTCCGTTGAATCCACACAGTCTCGGGTGTCTTCCGCTGTCCGGGCCGGACAGAAGTGTCCCGTGAGGCGCCGACACCACCAGCGGGGACCTCTGTCCTTTGTGGACATTCAACAAAACTGCCCGACACGGGCCCAGGATGTTGAAATTTGAACGGAATGGGTCTAGCGTCGTTGTTGTTGAAGGTTCAACCAGAACCGAGCAGCACTCTTCCGAGGAGGAAGCCATGGGTCTCTTCACCCGCCGCAGCCAGGACACGAACACCACCGCCGTCGCCACGCTCGACGTGGACCCGGCCCTCGCCGCGCTCACGGGCGACTACGTCATCGACGCCGGCCACAGCAGCATCGGCTTCACCGTCCGACACGCCATGGTCACCAACGTCCGCGGCAGCTTCACCGACCACGAGGGCACCCTGCACCTCGACGGCAGCGACCCGTCCCGGTCCACGGCCGCCATCGACGTCAAGATCGCCTCGGTCGGCACCGGCATCGCCGACCGCGACGCCCACCTGCGCAGCGGGGACTTCTTCGACGCCGAGGCCTTCCCCCTGATGAGCTTCCGCTCCACCGAGGCGGCCCAGCTCGGCGGCGACGCGTACCGCATCACCGGCGAGCTGACCATCAAGGACATCACGCGCCCACTCTCCATCGACCTGGAGTTCGCCGGCTCCGCCACGGACGTCTACGGCAACGAGCGCGTCGGCTTCGAGGGCTCCGCCGAGATCCTGCGCTCCGACTGGGGCCTGACCTGGAACGCCGCGCTGGAGGCGGGCGGTGTGATGGTCAGCGACAAGGTGAAGCTGACCTTCGACATCTCCGCCATCAAGCAGGCCTGACCCCGGCCGACCGGCCCCGCAGGGGGCGGCTAGTCGAAGCCGCCCCCGCCGTCGAAGCCGCCACCGCCGCCGAAGTCCCCGCCACCGAAGTCCCCGCCGCCGAAAGCGGACGGGTCGAAGTCGGCTCCGGAGACCTCTCCGCCCTCGAAACCGCCGCCCATGCCGCCGCCGAAGTCGGAGGCGTAGGCGGGACTCGACATCATCGAGCCGAGCATCGTGCCCATGAGCAGACCGGGCAGCATGCCGCCGCCGAAGTAGCCGCCGGCCCAGGGACCGTACGCCGGGCCGGCGTCGTAGTAGGGGCGCGGCCCGTGTTCGGTGTCGACCGTGCGGATCGCCGGGTCCAGACCGTCGCGCAGTCGCACGGCGTCCGCCGCGCAGACCGGCACGGTACGGGCGGCCCCGCCCGCCGGGGCCCAGGACGCGTCCTCGGTGCTCGGCCCGTGCCGCGGGTCGAAGAAGCACGGGGAACGGCGCTCGGGCAGCGGCCGGCCCTGCCGGCGCGCGTCCAGGCACACCAGGGCGTACCGGCCGTCCTCCAGAGCCTGGGTGACCCCCTTGACCTCCTCGGGGTGCTGGACCGAGGCCATGATCTGCTTGGCCCTCTCGTAGGAGTCCAGCCCCTGCTCGTAGTCCCGCCGCATGGCGTCGTCGGCACCGGGCTCGCCGGGGTGGAAGTCCAGCCGGTCCAGCTCCTCGCCGAAGGCCGTGATGTCCTCGTCGACGACCACGCTCAGGCGCTCGATGGCCTCGCGCCGCGTCTCTTCCTTCTTCTTGCGGTTGCGCTTGACCAGGGCGTACGCGCCGCCACCGCCGACGGCCGCGACCGCACCGAGCGCGATCAGGCCGCCGACCGGGGCGCCGCTGTCGCTGCCCGTGGAGCCCCAGGAGGCCGGGGCCTTGCCCTTGGCCTGGGAGAGGGCCTGGTCCACGAAGTTGTTGAGTTCGGTGGACGCGTCCACGGCCCCGCCCGCCTTCACCGCGTCGGTGAGGTTGCGTACGGCGTTGGCCGGCATGACGGACTTGTCGGCGCCGGCATTGAAGCCGTCGCCCAGCCGGACCGCGTAGAGCCCGGTGACGCCGGTCTCGGTGCGGATCGTGCGGAGCACGCTGGCGGCGGGGAAGTCGGCGGTGGCCGGCAGCACGGCGACGAACACCGGCTTCCCGGCGTCCTTGATCTTCTTCGCGAGCGCGTCGGCCTGCGCCTTCGGCAGCTGCGCCTCGGCGCGGGGGTCGACGTAGACCGGGCCCTCCTTGAGGGCCTCCCCCACGGCGGCGGGTCCGGTGGCGGCCACTGCCTGCGGGGCGGCCACGAGGGCGGTCGCCGACAGGGCCAGCAGCAGTCCGGAGAATACGGATATAAGCCTGGTCCTCATGGTTATGACGCTACCCGAACCGGATGTTTCCTGTGTTAGCAGGACATAAGACCGTCTCCCCTGGCCCGCGGACGGCGAGAGCCACCCGGGCGAGGCGGCCTCCACCGCGGCGGACCTCGCCGGGGGCGAAACCCGGCGAGGCCTGTTGGCTACTCGGCCGGTTCGACGCCCGCGTGCAGCAGGCCGTAGGTGAAGGCGTCCTCCAGCGCCTGCCAGGACGCGGCGATCACGTTCTGGGCCACGCCCACCGTGTTCCACTCGCGGACCCCGTCCGTCGTGGCGATCAGCACGCGGGTCGTGGACTCCGTGCCGTGCTTGCCCTCCAGGATGCGGACCTTGTAGTCCACCAGCTCGAACTTGGCCAGCTGCGGGTAGAACCGCTCCAGCGCCACCCGCAGTGCCCGGTCCAGCGCGTTGACCGGGCCGTTGCCCTCCGCCGTCGCGACGATCCGCTCACCCTTGGCCCACAGCTTCACCGTGGCCTCGTTGGCGTGGGTGCCGTCCGGGCGGTCTTCGACGATCGCCCGCCAGGACTCGATGCGGAAGTACTTGCGCGCCCGCCCCTCGGCCTCGGCGCGCAGCAGCAGCTCGAAGGAGGCGTCGGCGGCCTCGTAGGTGTAGCCCTGGAGCTCCCGCTCCTTGACCCGCTCGACGACCCGGGAGATCAGCGCGCGGTCCCCGCCGAGGTCGACGCCGAGCTCCTTGCCCTTGAGCTCGATGGAGGCGCGGCCGGCCATGTCGGAGACCAGCATCCGCATGGTGTTGCCGACCCGCTCGGGGTCGATGTGCTGGTAGAGGTCGGGGTCGACCTTGATGGCCGAGGCGTGCAGGCCCGCCTTGTGCGCGAAGGCGGAGACGCCGACGTACGGCTGGTGCGTGGACGGGGTCAGGTTCACGACTTCGGCGATGGCGTGCGAGATGCGGGTCATCTCGGCGAGGGCGCCCTCGGGGAGCACCTGGCGCCCGTACTTGATCTCCAGCGCGGCGACGACCGGGAAGAGGTTGGCGTTGCCGACGCGCTCGCCGTAGCCGTTCGCCGTGCACTGGACGTGGGTGGCGCCGGCATCGACGGCGGCCAGGGTGTTGGCGACCGCGCAGCCGGTGTCGTCCTGGGCGTGGATGCCCAGGCGCGCGCCGGTGTCGGCGAGGACGGTGGCGACGGTGGCGGTCACCTGCGCGGGCAGCATGCCGCCGTTGGTGTCGCAGAGGATGACCACGTCGGCACCGGCCTCGTGGGCGGTGCGTACGACGGCCTTCGCGTACTCGGCGTTGGCGCGGTAGCCGTCGAAGAAGTGCTCGCAGTCGACGAAGACCCGGCGGCCCTGGCCGACCAGGTGGGAGACGGTGTCGCGGACCATCTCCAGGTTCTCCTCGAGGGTGGTGCGCAGGGCGAGCTCGACGTGCCGGTCGTGGGACTTGGCGACCAGCGTGATCACCGGGGCGCCGGACTGCAGCAGGGCACGGACCTGCGGGTCGGTGGCGGCCGAGCCGCCCGCCCGGCGGGTCGCGCCGAAGGCGACGAGCTTGGCGTGCTTGAAGTCGATCTCGGCGCGGGCGCGGGAGAAGAACTCCGTGTCGCGGGGGTTGGCGCCGGGCCAGCCGCCCTCGATGAAGCCCACCCCGAAGTCGTCCAGGTGCCGGGCGATGGTCAGCTTGTCCGCGACCGTGAGGTTGATGCCCTCACGCTGGGCGCCGTCGCGCAGGGTGGTGTCGAAGACGTGGAAGCTGTCGTCGAGGCCCCCAGACGGCACGGTTGCCGCCTCTGGTGTCGTCGTCATGCTGATCTGACTCCTGTCGGGTGAGTGGTTTCCGGATGCCCGGGATCCACTGCCCCCATCATCGCGCGCTGTCCGGCCCCGGCATGATGTGCGCCGGAAAACGAAAAGACCTCTCGCGGGTGCGAGAGGTCTGCGCGCGGGTCTGGGGCACGATGGCCGCCTCCGCGAAGTTCTTCCACGGTTCAGCGGTCACTGCGGACCGGCGCGCTGCTGTCCATAATCATGAGCTGAGCAGGCACGCCCGAAGTGTGGCACAGCGGCCCGCACCCATGGACACATGTCTCACGATACGAGCGCCTCGTCGAGGAATTCCGAGACGTGGTCCAGGATGTCGCCCCGCCCCATCCCCGGCAGTCCCACGGCGACCTGGATGCTGAACCCGTCGAGCAGGGCCCGCAGCCGGGCCCCGAAGCGGTCGGGGTCCACCGGCCGGAACTCCCCGCGCGAGATGCCCTCGGCGAGCAGGGCCACCAGGTCGCGGTGCCAGGCGCCCTCGATGGCCTCCTGCCGCTCGCGCTCCTGCGGGCCGGCGTTCTGGGAGCGGTTCCAGACCTCCAGCCACAGCGTCCAGTGCGGATCGCGCGCGGCCTCGGGCACGTACAGGTCCACGTACGCCTGCAGGCGCTCGCGGGCCGGGCCCCGCCGGGACAGCAGGGCCCGCCGCTCGACGCCCAGGGCCGCCTCGCTCCACTCCAGGGTCTGGAGCAGGAGCTCGTCCTTGCTCCCGAAGTAATAGAGGAGGTGGCCGCTGCTCATGCCGACCTGGCGGCCGAGGCCGGCCATGGTGAGGCCGTCCAGGCCGCGCTCGGCGATCGTGGCCATGGCGGCGGCCAGTACGTCCTCGCGCGGGGGCGCGTTCTTCCGCGCCGCGCGCACCGGTACCTCGCCCGCCACCATGGGCCGCTCCTGTCGGTATGCCGTGGTCCCCTGGGTCAGACCTTCGGCTGCTGCTGGGTGATGCAGTGGATGCCGCCACCCCCGGCGAAAATCGTACGTGCGTCAACGAGTGTCACGGTCCGCTCGGGGAACAGACCGCGGAAGATCTCCGCCGCCTCCTCGTCGCGCGGGTCGTCGAAGGAGCACAGCACCACGCCGCCGTTGCACAGGTAGTGGTTGATGTAGGAGTAGTCCACCCACTCCCCGTCCTCTTCGAGCACCGTCGGCGCGGGGACCTCCACGACCTCCAGCTGCCGGCCGCGGGCGTCGGTGGACGCGCGCAGGATGGCGGCGATGGTCTTGCAGCGCTCGTGGTCCGGGTGGGCCGGGTCGGGCTGGGTGTGGACCAGCACCACGCCGGGGCGGGCGAAGGCCGCGACGATGTCCACGTGGCCCTGGGTGCCGTACGTGCCGTAGTCGCCGGCCAGGCCGTAGGGCAGCCAGATCGCCTTGGTGGTGCCCAGGTGGGCGTGGATCTCGGCTTCGACCTCCTGGCGGCTCCAGCCGGGGTTGCGGCCCTCGCCCAGCTGCACGGTGTCGGTGAGGAGCACGGTGCCCTCGCCGTCGACGTGGACGGCGCCGCCCTCGTTGACCAGGCGGGTGCTGAAGGTGCGGGTGCCGGCCAGGTCCGAGACGTGCCGGGCGATCTTCGAGTCGTGGTCCCAGCGGGCCCACTCCTGGGCGCCCCAGCCGTTGAAGGTCCAGTCCACGGCCGCCAGCTCGCCGGCGTCGTTGGTGACGAAGGTCGGACCGATGTCGCGCATCCAGGCGTCGTCGAGTTCCTGCTCGACCAGCCGGACGTCGTCGCCGACGATCGCGCGGGCGCCGTCGGCGTCACCGGGCGACACCACGAGGGTCACGGGCTCGTACGTGCGGACCGCGCGGGCGACGGCGCCCCAGGCTTCCCGGGCCTCGGCGAGCTCGGCGTCGTTGGTGAAGGTCGGGTTGGGGCTGGGCCAGGCCATCCAGGTGCGCTCGTGGGGCGCCCACTCGGCGGGCATCCGGAATCCGTGGTCTGCGGGCTTGGTCATGGCAGGGTCCTTACGGGCTTTGCTGACTTACAAGAAGTACAGGCGGTTGAGGGAGACCGAATCGGCCGCTTCGGAGCGCAGCGGCTCCCCGTCGAGGGAGACGAGGCCGCTGCGCGCGTCCACATCGACCGCGCCCACCCGGGAGTTGAGGAGCAGGTCCGCGGGGCCGATGCCGCGGGTGCCGCGGACGGCGACGCGGCGCCGGCGGGTCGGCATCTCGTCGCTGCCCAGCGCCGCCGCGGCGGCCGAGACGAAGGCGACGGAGATGTCCGCGGCGGTGGCGCCGTACGAGCCGAACTGCGGTCCGAGGACCAGCGGCTCGCAGGTGTCGGTGGCCGCGTTGGGGTCGCCGGTGACCCCGTACGCCGGGAAGCCGGACTTGAGGACCAGCTGCGGCTTGGCGCCGAAGAACTGGGGGCGCCACAGCACGATGTCGGCGAGCTTGCCGACCTCGATGGAGCCGATCTCGTGGGCCAGGCCGTGGGCGATGGCGGGGTTGATGGTCAGCTTGGCCATGTAGCGCAGGACGCGGGCGTTGTCGTCGCCCTCGCCGTCGCCGGCCAGCGGGCCGAGCTCGCCCTTCATCTTGGCGGCCATGGCGAAGGTGCGGCGGATGGTCTCGCCCGCGCGGCCCATGCCCTGGGCGTCGGAGGAGGTGATGCCGATCGCGCCCAGGTCGTGCAGCACGTCCTCGGCGCCCATCGTCCCGGCACGGATCCGGTCGCGGGCCATGGCGGCGTCGCCGGGGAGGTCGGGCTTGAGGTCGTGGACGGAGACGATCATGCCGTAGTGCTCGGCGACCGCGTCCCGGCCGAAGGGCAGGGTCGGGTTGGTGGACGAGCCGATGACGTTCGGCACGCCCGCCATCTTGAGCACGTTGGGGACGTGTCCGCCGCCGCAGCCCTCGATGTGGAAGGCGTGGATGGTGCGGCCGTCCAGGACGCGCAGGGTGTCCTCGACGGAGAGGCACTCGTTCAGGCCGTCGCTGTGCAGGGCGACCTGTACGTCGTACTCCTCGGCCACCCGCAGGGCGGTGTCCAGGGCGCGGGTGTGCGCGCCCATGTCCTCGTGGACCTTGAAGCCGGACGCGCCGCCCTCGGCCAGGGCCTCGACCAGCGGGGCCGCGTCGGAGGAGGAGCCGCGGGCGAGGAAGCCGATGTTGACGGGCCAGGCGTCGAAGGCGTTGAAGGCGTGCTTCAGCGCCCACGGGGAGTTGACGCCGACGCCCCAGACGGGGCCGAACTCCTGGCCGATGACCGTGGTGACGCCCGCGGCGAGCGAGGCCTCCATGATGCGCGGGGAGAGCAGGTGGACGTGGGTGTCCACGGCTCCGGCGGTGGCGATCAGGCCCTCGCCCGACACGATGCTCGTCCCCGTGCCGACCACGACGTCCACGCCGTCGAGGGTGTCGGGGTTGCCGGCCCGGCCGATCGCGTGGATGCGGCCCTCGCGGATGCCGATGGAGACCTTGCGGATGCCGAGGACGGCGTCGATGACGAGGACGTTGCTGATCACGACGTCGCAGGTCTCGCGGACGGCTGCGGCCTTCAGGTGCAGTCCGTCGCGCGCCGTCTTGCCGAAGCCGGCCAGGAACTCGTCGCCGGGCTTCTGGGCGTCGTACTCGACCCGGACGGTCAGCCCGGAGTCGCCGAGGCGGACCCGGTCCCCGGCGCGGGGGCCGAAGACGGAGGCGTACTCGTGCGGGTCGATGTGCCGGCTGCCCGGCGCGCAGTGGTCGCTGTGGGGGGTCTGACGGCTCACGCCTGTGCTCCTTCACTGCCGGTGTCGCCCACGCCGAGGTACCCGCAGGCCGCCGCGCGGCGCAGGGCTTCCGCCTTGGCCCCGGGGGCGTCCAGGGGGCCGTCGACCAGGCCCGCGAAGCCGACCGCGATGCGGTCTCCGCCGATCGGGACCAGGCCGACCTCGCCCTCGCCGTGGGGGTCGAACCGGACGGACGAGCCGGCCGGTACGCACAGCCGCATGCCGTAGGCCGCGGCGCGGTCGAAGTCGAGGCGGGGGTTCGCCTCGAAGAAGTGGAAGTGGGAGGTGACGCTCACCGGCACGGGGGCCGTGTTGCGCACGCGCAGGTGGAGGACCGGCTCCGGCTGCGGGGTGCCGGGGCCGGGCAGGACCGCGCCCGGGGCGTCGTCGCCCAGGCCCGCCGCGCCCCGGATCGGGGAGGAGACCACCGCGAGGCGGGAGCCGTCGTCGAAGACGGCCTCCACGTGCACCTCGGCGACCACGTCCGCGACCCCGGGCAGCACGTCGTCGGGGCCCAGCACGCTGCGGGCCTCCTCGATGGCCTCGGCCAGCCGCCTGCCGTCGCGCGCGGCCTCGCAGACCGTGTCCGCGATCAGCGCGGTGGCCTCCGGGACGTTGAGCTTCAGGCCCCGGGCCCGCCGGGCTCTGGCCAGTTCCGCTGCGCTGCGCAGCAGCAGCCGGTCGCGCTCCGTAGGGGTCAGCCGCACGGCGATCCACCACCTTTTGCCTCGATGGGTTAGAGCATGACTCTAACTCTTCATTTCTTCGCAGGGAATCATTGACCTAAGACCTGGGCTTAGGTCACATTGAGTGTCGCTCAAACATTGCGCAACCACCCCCCGCCCTGCCAAGGGAGTCCCTCATGCCCATCGAACAGCGCGGAGTCGACACCATCCCCGACGAGGAGCGCACGAGCGGTCCCCGTGACCTGATGTCGATCCTCCTCGGCTCCAATCTCTGCCTCGGTGTGATCGTCTTCGGCTGGCTGCCTCCGTCCTTCGGGCTGGGCCTGTGGCCCTCGGTCACCGCGATCGTGACCGGCACCCTCGTGGGCATCGCCTTCACCGCGCCGCTGGCACTGGTCTCGCTGCGCACCGCGACCAACCTCTCCACCTCCAGCGGCGCCCAGTTCGGGGTCCGCGGCCGGCTCGTCGGGTCCGTGGTGGGGCTGCTGCTCTCCCTCGGCTACACCGCGCTGACCCTGTGGATCGGCGGCGACGTGATGGTGGGCGTGCTGTCCCGCCTCACCGGGCTGCCGGACACCGGCGTGTCGCGGGCCGTGATGTACGGCGTACTGGCCGCGTGTACCGCCGGGGCGGCCGTCTTCGGGTACCGGCTGCTGCTGCGGATGAGCAAGATCCTGTCCGTCGGGATGGTGGCCCTGCTGGCCGCCGGCGTCTTCGCGTACGCCCCGGACTTCACCACCGCCGCCCCGCCGGACACCTCGTACCTGCTCGGCTCCTTCTGGCCGACCTGGATCCTCGCCGCCGTGGCCGCCGGGCTCAGCGGGCCCGTCGCCTTCATCACCCTGCTCGGCGACTACACCCGTTACATCTCCCCCCGCGAGCACAGCTCCCGCAAGGTGTACTGGGCCACCGGCCTCGGCCTGCTGGTCGGGCTGCTGATACCGCAGCTGTTCGGCACCTACACCGCGCTCGCCGCCGAGGCCGGCGCCGAATACGCCGGGCCGCTCGTCGACGCCGCGCCGTTCTGGTACCTGGCCCCGCTGCTCCTGGCCGCCGCGGCCGGCTCGGTGGGCAACGCCGGGCTGATGCTCTACTCGATGGGCCTCGACCTCGACGCCATCGTCCCGAAGGCCACGCGCACCACGGCCACGATCATCGCCGCGGCCGTCGCCACCGCCTTCGTGTTCTTCGGCTCCTTCGAGTGGGACGTGCAGTCGGCGATGACCTCGTTCGTCCTGCTGCTGACCGCCATCGGCACCCCGTGGGCCGTGATCACCCTGATCGGCCACGTCCGCTGCCGCGGGCGGTACGACGCCGACGCGCTCCAGGTCTTCAACCGCCGCTCGGTGGGCGGGATCTACTGGTACCGCTCCGGCTGGAACGTGGCCGCCACCGCTTCCTGGGCGATCGGCGCCGGGGTCGGCCTCCTCGCGGTGACCACCCCCTTCTACGAGGGCCCGCTCCTCGCGCTGACCGGTGGCGTGGACTGCTCCTTCGTCCTCTCCGGCCTGACGGGCGGCCTCGTGTACGCCGCCCTCACCGCCCGCCGCACCCCCGCCGCGACCCCCGCGGCCGAGCCGGCCGAGGAGCCGGCGGTCGCGTAGGACCTACCCCCGTACGTACGAAGGCCCGCGCCCTGGACGTCCAG
>NZ_JBHWVM010000052.1:0-53080 GCF_042736805.1 Streptomyces sp. NPDC060031 | reverse complement strand
CGCCGGCCGCGGCGCCGGCGGCCGCGGGCACGGCCCGGTCGGCATCCGCTCCGGCCCCGGCCCCGGCCCCGGCCGCCAGGGCCGCGCCGTCCGCTCCGGTCTGCGGATCGGCGTAGCCGCCGGCCTTGCCGCCCTTGGCGTAGGCGGAGCCGGGGAGCTTGTCGCCGTAGGCCTTGGTGACCCGGGCGCGGTAGGCGGTCAGGGTCGTGCCCCGCTCGCCCACCGCCCGTACGGCGGCCTCGTCCAGCGGCAGCACCCGGCTGCCCTGGGCCACGTACCAGGCGTCGATCTGCGGCTCCCGGAACACGGTGCCGCCGGGTAGTTTGCCGGCGCCGAGCTGTGCGTAGCGGAACTCGTCGTCGCCGGTGGCGATGTTCACCACCTGCCAGCCCGCCTCGGTCTTGGCGGTCCACAGGGCGGCCTGCTGGCCGTCGGAGGAGACCGCCTTGCTCGCGAGGAACTCCAGGCGGGCGACGCTTGCCCCGGGCTTGCCCGCGACGAAGTCCGGGGAGAGGTGGTTGACCGGGATCGCCTCGCCCTCGATGCGGGGCTGCGCGGCGGCGAGGGTGACCTTGCCCTCCCGGGCGAAGAAGCGGGACAGGGTCGCCAGGGTGTCGGGGGCGGCCGCCGCCTGCGCGGCCGCGGCCCTGGTCTCGGCCGTGGCGGACTGGGGCTGCGGAACGGGCGCCGCCAAGGCTTGCGGAGCGAAGGCCTGCGGAGCGAGGGCCAGAGCGGCGGTGGCGGCGAGGAGCGCGGCGGCGGCGCGCGGCGTCCGAGGTGCGTGGGCCATGGTGCTCACGCCCCGATCCGGTAGAGCGAGTGGGTCCAGGAGAAGGTGCTGTTGTCCACGTACCAGGCGTGCGAGGCCCAGTTGTAGCGGTCGCTGGAAGGCCACGGGTCGCCCCAGTAGACCCAGCTGTTGGCGGTGTCGTAGCCGTAGATGACGTGCATGTGGCCGCCGCCGTTGGCCCACTGGATGCGGGTCTCGATGGGGCGGTCGGCATTGATCTCGGTCTGCACCGTGGGGTAGCGCAGCCAGCCGGTCACGTACGAACCGGAGTTGATGCCGGCCCAGTCCAGGGCGGTCTGGACGTTGCCGAGGGAGGCCTGGTTGTTGGGGCAGTCGTAGCCCTGCTGGCGGTTGAAGGCCGCGTTGCAGAACTGGTTCTGGCTGTAGTTGCGGCCGAACCAGGTGGCGATGGTGTTGCCACTCGCGGCCCAGCACCAGTTGGTCTTCGCTTGCGCCTGCATGGTGATGTTCAGGCGCTTGGACGAGAGAGCGCTGTCCGCACTGTCCGTTGCGGCATCGGCGGCGGTGGCGATGCCGGTGGGCAGGGCGAGGAGCAGGGTGGTGAGGAAGGCGGCCAGGGTGAGCCGCCGGTTTCTGTTGCGCATCGCGTTCCTCCCGAGGTGGGGAGTGGGGGGTGGAGGAGCGCGTCCGGACGCTGTGGAGGAGCATCGTGGTGTTGTCGCGAGCAGGTCAACACGCTTCAATACGCCGTGACATCGAGGTGTGAACGGTGGGACTGCGGTGTGAACGTCTGCCGTCCATTCACCCGGGCCCACCTGGGCCCACCTGGGTCCGGACGCCACCGCCGGGACACCCCGCCCCATCGGGCGTGAACGTTCACAAGAGGAGCCGCCATGCGCCCGACCGGGGACAGCCCGCCCGAGCTGGCGCGCCTCCTGCGTGCCGGACCCTTCCACCTCGCCCTGCGCGCCGCGCTCACCGCCCGCGGACTGCCCCTGCACCGCGTCCAGCACCGGCTCGCCGCCCGCGGCATCAAGGTCGGGGTGACGAGCCTGAGTTACTGGCAGCAAGGCGCCCGGCGACCGCGCCGCCCCGAGTCCCTGAAGGCCGTACAAGCGCTGGAGCAGATCCTGGAACTGCCCGACGGCACCCTGCTGCGGCTGCTCGCCGCGCCCGGGGCGACCGCCGCCGGACCCGAGGGGGCCCGGCCGTCGGCCCGCCCGTACCGGGCGCTGATCAGCGTGGGCGCGGCCGTCGAAGAGCTGCTCGTGGCCATGGAGCTGCCCGCCGACGGCGGCCTGCACACGGTCGGCCACCAGGAGCGGGTACGGGTCGGACCCGCCGGGCAGCTGCTGGGCCGCGAGTCACAGCACGTCGTACGGGCCCACCGCGACGGGATCGACCGGTACGTGGCCGTGCACCACGGCGACCCCGGCTGCGACCCGGCCCGAGTGCGGGTGCGGGCCGACGAGAACTGCCGGACGGGGCGCGTGCGCTGGCACCGCGAGGCCGGGGTGGTCGTCGCCGAGCTCCTCTTCGACGCCAGGCTGCGCGCCGGGGACACCTACGTCTTCGGCTACGGCTTCGAGGACGGCACCGGCGGCCGCAGCACCGAGTACGTGCGCGGCTTCGCCTACACCGGCGGGCAGTACGTGCTCCAGGTCCGCTTCGACGAGGCGGCCCTGCCGGTGCGCTGCCGGCGCTTCAGCCGGACCGGGCCGGACGCGCCGCAGGGGCAGGTGTCGGACCTGACGCCGAGCGGGCGGCACCGGGCGGTGCACCTGGTCGAGCCGTGCGTGGGGCGCGGGATCCTCGGGATCGCCTGGGACTGGGAGTGAGCCCGGCGGCAGCCCGGCGGCAGCCCGGCGGCTCCTCGGCTAGCCGGCGATGATCTTGCCGCCCTCGACCTTGACCGGGACCTCGGGCAGCGGGTCGGTGGCCGGGCCGCGCAGCACCTTGCCGGTCGTCACGTCGAAACGGCTGCCGTGGCAGGGGCAGTTGCCCTCGCCCTCGACGATCTTGTCCAGGACACAGCCCGCGTGGGTGCACTGCGCGCTGAAGGCCTTGTACTGGCCGGCTTCCTTGCAGCTGACGACGAGCTTCGACTTCCGGAACAGCTTGGCGCCGCCGACCGGGACCTCGCTCGCGGCGCCGAGCTCCACCGGCTCGGCGGGCACCGCCGGGGCGCCGGAGCCGGTGCTGGTCTCGGTGGAGCAGGCCGCGAGGGTCAGTCCGGCCCCGGCGGCCCCGGCGAGCGCGGCGGCGCCCTTGAGGACGGTACGGCGGGCTGGGGGCACCTCCCGGCGGTTGCCGGGGGAAGACTGCGACGCGGACATGGGGCTCCCTGACTTTCGGCGTTCTCGACGGCTTCCGGCGCTCTCGGCACGGTTCGGCCCACCCGACGATACCGCCGCCCGATGGGATACCTTCCCCCGCGTGATCGTCGTCGGCGGAGAAGCCCTGATGGACCTGGTGCCCGTGGCGCAGCCGCCGGGCGCGCTGCTGCCCCGGCCGGGCGGCGGACCGTACAACACCGCCCTCGCGCTCGGCAGGCTCGGGGCGCAGGTCGCCTTCTGTTCCCGGGTCTCGGCGGACGGCTTCGGCGAGAGCCTGCTGTCCGGGCTGCGGGCGGCCGGGGTCGACCTGTCGCTGGTGCAGCGCGGCCCGGAGCCGACCACCCTCGCCGTGCCCTCGCTGGCCCCGGACGGATCGGCCGCGTACCGCTTCTACGTCGAGGGCACGGCGGACCGGCTGTTCGAGCTGCCGCCCGCGCTGCCCGCCGGGGTACGGGCTCTCGCGCTCGGCACCTGTTCGCTCGTGCTGGAGCCCGGGGCGAGTGCGTACGAGGCCCTGCTGCGCCGGGAGTCCGGGCGGGGGCTGCTGACCCTGCTCGACCCCAACATCCGGCCGGCGCTGATCGGGGACCCCCCGGCGTACCGCTCGCGCTTCCTGGAGTGGCTGCCGTACGTGTCGGTGCTCAAGCTGTCGCAGGAGGACGCGGCGTGGCTGGGCGGCCGGGTGTCCGACTGGCTGGCGGCGGGGCCCTCGGCGGTGGTGCTGACCCAGGGCGCGGCGGGCCTGACGGTGTGGACGCGGGGCGGTGCGGAGTACTCCGCGGCGGCGCGCCGGGTGCCGGTGGCCGACACGATCGGCGCGGGCGACACGGTGAACGCGGCGCTGCTGCACCGGCTTTCGGGCCCCGCCGGATCAACGGGCCCGGCGGACTCGGCGGACTCGGCGGACTGGCCCGACGTACTGGCCTACGCCGCCCACGCTGCCGCGCTGACGTGCACGCGGTCGGGCGCGGAGCCGCCGTACGCGGCGGAGCTCTGACGCTTCGACCCGCGCTCCACCGGACCCCGAGCCGGCGGCCTCGCGCGCGATGGCACCCTGAGGGGCACAACAGGGGTGAGCCACCGCTCACCCACCCCTCTGGTCCGGGAGCTCAGGGATGAAGATCACGGTGTTCGGAGCCACGGGCGGCGTCGGCCGCGAGGTCGTCCGGCAGGCGCTGGCGGCGGGCCACGACGTGACGGCGGTGGTCCGCGATCCGGCCCGGCTGGGCGTGCCGGCGCACGACGGGCTGGAGGTGGCCGTGGTGCCCGACCTCACCGACGCGCAGGCCCTCGTCCCGCTCCTGGTGGGCCGCGACGCGGTGATCTCCGCCCTGGGCGCGGGCACCAACAAGCAGGCCAAGCGCAGCCCGGTCACCGGCCCCGCGGTACGGGCCATCCTCGCGGCGATGGACCGCGCGGGCGTGAGCCGCCTGGCGGCGGTCAGCGCGGCGCCCGTCGGCCCGGACGTCCCGAGCGACGGCGTGATCGCCCGGAAGGTGCTCCTGCCCATCCTGCGACGGGCCCTGCGCGACCTGTACGCGGACCTGGCGGTCATGGAGACGGCGATCGGCGCGAGCAGCGCCGAGTGGACGGTGATCCGCCCGCCGCGCCTGCTGAACAAGCCGCGCACCGGCAAGTACCGCCGGGTGATCGGCGCCAACGTCCCCGACGCCCGGACCATCTCCCGCGCGGACGTCGCGGACGCCCTCCTGACCACCCTGACGGACCCGGCAACGAAGAACCAGGCGGTAGGCATCGCGTCCTGAAATCCAGCCCTGCCGGCGTGTGAGGCGCGGGGTCCGGGGCGGAGTCCCGGCAACGGCGTCGCACACGACGAGGGGCCCGGCCGCCAGGCCGAGCCCCTCCCGCCCGAGCTGGGCGCAGCGACTACGCCTTGCGGGCCCGCGCCGTCGCCTTCTTGGCCGGAGCCGCCTTCTTCACGGCGGCGACCGCCTTCTTCGCGGCGACCGCCTTCTTCGCGGGGGCCTTCTTGGCAGGGGCCTTCTTCGCCGCGGTCCGCGCCAAAGGCGCCCCCGCGTCGGAGATGCGGTCCGCCCCCAGGATGTCCCGCAGGAACTTGCCGGTGTGGCTCGCGCCCACCGACGCCACCTGCTCGGGGGTGCCTTCCGCGACGACGAGCCCGCCGCCGTAGCCGCCCTCGGGGCCCATGTCCACGACCCAGTCCGCCGTCTTGACGACGTCGAGGTTGTGCTCGATGACGATCACCGTGTTGCCCTTGTCCACCAGGCCGGACAGCACCTTGATCAGCTTGGAGATGTCCTCGAAGTGCAGGCCCGTCGTCGGCTCGTCCAGGACGTAGACCGTCCGGCCCGTCGAGCGCTTCTGAAGCTCCGAGGCCAGCTTCACGCGCTGCGCCTCGCCGCCCGACAGAGTCGGCGCCGACTGCCCGAGCCGCACGTACCCGAGACCGACCTCGTTGAGCGTGCGCAGGTGGCGGGCGATCGTCGGCACGGCCTCGAAGAAGTCCAGCGCCTCCTCGATCGGCATGTTCAGGACTTCCGCGATGGACTTGCCCTTGTAGTGGACCTCCAGCGTCTCCCGGTTGTACCGGTCGCCGTGGCACACCTCGCACGGGACGTAGACGTCCGGCAGGAAGTTCATCTCGATCTTGATCGTGCCGTCGCCGGAGCAGTTCTCGCACCGGCCGCCCTTCACGTTGAAGGAGAAGCGGCCCGGCAGATAGCCGCGCACCTTCGCCTCCATCGTCTCCGCGAAGAGCCTGCGCACGTGGTCGAAGACACCGGTGTACGTCGCCGGGTTCGACCGCGGCGTCCGTCCGATCGGCGACTGGTCGACATGCACGACCTTGTCGACCAGGTCGTCCCCGTCCACCCGCGTGTGCCGCCCCGGCACCGAGCGGGCACCGTTCAGCTCGCGCGCCAGGTGCGTGTAGAGGATGTCGTTGACGAGAGTGGACTTGCCCGAACCCGACACACCGGTGACGGCGGTGAGCACACCCAGCGGGAAGGACACGTCGATGTCCCGCAGGTTGTTCTCCTTGGCGCCGTGGACGGTCAGCTTGCGCTCTCCGTTCACGGGACGGCGTACGTCCGGCAGCGGGATGGACCGCTTGCCCGACAGGTACTGGCCCGTCATCGACTCGGGGTTCTTCAGCAGGTCCTTCAGCGAACCGCTGTGCACCACCTTGCCGCCGTGCTCGCCCGCGCCCGGACCGATGTCCACGACCCAGTCGGCCACCTTGATGGTGTCCTCGTCGTGCTCGACCACGATCAGGGTGTTGCCCATGTCCCGCAGCCGCACCAGCGTCTCGATCAGCCGGTGGTTGTCCCGCTGGTGCAGGCCGATGGAGGGCTCGTCCAGTACGTACAGCACGCCGACGAGGCCGGAGCCGATCTGCGTGGCCAGCCGGATGCGCTGCGCCTCGCCGCCCGAGAGGGTGCCGGCGGCGCGGTTCAGCGAGAGGTAGTCCAGGCCGACGTCCACGAGGAAGCGGAGCCGCTCGTTGACCTCCTTGAGGACCCGCTCGGCGATCTTCTTGTCGCGGGCGTCGAGGCGCATCTGCCCCAGGAAGTCCGCGCACTCGCTGATCGACATCGCGGCGACCTCGGCGATGGACTTCTCCATCACCGTCACGGCGAGCACGATCGGCTTGAGCCGGGTGCCCTCACAGGTGGGGCAGGGCACCTCGCGCATGTAGCCCTCGAAGCGCTCGCGGCTGGCGTCGCTCTCGGACTCCGAGTGCCGGCGCTTGACGAACGGCACGGCGCCCTCGAAGGCCGTCGTGTACGCGCGCTCCCGCCCGTAGCGGTTGCGGTAGCGGACCTCGATCTGCGTCTTGTGCCCGTACAGCAGGGCCTTCTTCGCCCGCATCGGCAGGCCGGCCCACGGGATGTCCGTGCGGAAGCCGAGCTCCCCGGCGAGCGCGCCGACCAGCCGTTGGAAGTAGTCCTTGGTGTGGCCGAGCGACCACGGCGAGACCGCGCCCTCGTCCAGGGACTTGTCCTCGTCCGGGATGATCAGCTCCGGGTCGACCTCCATGCGCGTACCGATGCCGGTGCACTCGGGGCAGGCGCCGAAGGGCGAGTTGAAGGAGAAGGAGCGCGGCTCCAGCTCCTCGAAGGACAGGTCGTCGTACGGGCAGTAGAGGTGCTCGGAGTACATCCGCTCACGCTCGGGGTCGTCCTCGGCGAGGTCGACGAAGTCCAGGATCACCATGCCGCCCGACAGCCCGAGGGCGGTCTCGACGGAGTCGGTGAGCCGGCGCTTGGCGCCGTCCTTGACGGTGAGGCGGTCGATGACCACCTCGATGGTGTGCTTCTCCTGCTTCTTCAGGGTGGGCGGCTCGGAGAGCTGGATGGTTTCCCCGTCCACCCGGGCCCGGCTGTAGCCCTTGGTCTGGAGATCGGCGAAGAGGTCCACGAACTCGCCCTTGCGCTCGCGCACGAGCGGTGAGAGCACCTGGAAGCGGCTGCCCTCGGGGAGCGCGAGCACCTTGTCGACGATCGCCTGGGGCGACTGGCGCGAGATCGGGCGGCGGCACTCGGGGCAGTGCGGCTTGCCGATGCGCGCGAAGAGCAGGCGGAGGTAGTCGTAGACCTCGGTGATGGTGCCCACGGTGGAGCGCGGGTTGCGCGAGGTGGACTTCTGGTCGATCGAGACGGCCGGGGAGAGGCCCTCGATGAAGTCCACGTCGGGCTTGTCCATCTGCCCGAGGAACTGGCGGGCGTACGAGGAGAGCGACTCGACGTAGCGGCGCTGGCCCTCGGCGAAGATCGTGTCGAAGGCCAGGGAGGACTTGCCCGACCCGGAGAGTCCGGTGAAGACGATGAGTGAGTCGCGGGGCAGGTCGAGCGAGACGTTCTTGAGGTTGTGCTCGCGAGCGCCACGAACGATGAGACGGTCGGTCACGCCGGTCCGCACCTTTCTTGAGAGAGCGGGGGCACGGGCCCCCGTCCCAGGGTATGGGGGGCGCCTCTGCGATGGAGTTGCTGTCTGGACTACCGAGCGTATAGCACGCACATTCGATTTACGGCACTCCGCAGACCGCTTCACCCGATCGTGTGGCCCCGCACTCGGGAACCACTAGGCTCGAACCATGAATGATCATGTGCACGACCTGCGATCTGTACGTGAAGCCACGGAGCGGCTGCTGACCGCGGCCGCGAAACTGGACAACGCCGCCCTGGCCGAGCAGTCACACCTGCCGGGCTGGACCCGCGGCCACGTCCTGGCACACCTCGCCCGCAACGCCGACGCCCTCGTCAACGTCTTCGAGGGGCGTCCCATGTACGAGAGCGCCACCGCACGCGACGCCGACATCGAGCGCGACGCCGACCGGCCCCTGGAAGAACAACTGGCGGACGTCCGTGATTCCGCGGCCCGCTTCCTCGCCACCACCGAGCACGACCAGGACTGGTCCCGCACGGTCGAGCTGCGGGGCGGCGTCACCGACCTCGCCGCCAACGTGCCCTTCCGCCGCTGGGTCGAGGTCGATCTGCACCACGTCGACCTGAACATCGGCTACGAGCTCTCCGACCTCCCCGCCGAGTTCACCGCCCGCGAGATCGACTTCCTCGCCGACCGCTGGTCCGGCCGCCCCGAGGTGCCCCCGGTCACGCTGAGGGCGACCGCCGGCGACCGCACCTGGCACACCGGCGGCACCGAGGGCGCCCCCGTGACCCTCACCGGCCCCGCGGACGAGCTCCTCGGCTGGCTGGCCGGCCGCGGCCTCAAGGGTGCCCGCCTGTCCGTCGAAGGCGGCCCCCTCCCCGCCCTCCCGGCGCTCTAGGATCGAGCCATGACGTACAGCGGAGCGGTCAAGGTCGGCGGTGCTGCCGACGTGCACGAACTCGCGGACCTGATGATTTCCAAGGTCGCGGTGGGCCCCATGAACAACAACGCCTACCTGCTGCGCTGCCGGGCCACCGGCGAGCAGCTGCTGATCGACGCGGCCGCCGAGGCGGCCACGCTGCTGAACCTGATCGGCGACGACGGCATCGCGTCCGTCGTCACCACCCACCGGCACGGCGACCACTGGGGCGCCCTGCAGGAGGTCGTCGCCGCGACCGGCGCGCGGACCTACGCGGGCGCCCACGACGCCGAGGGCATCCCGGTGGCGACCGACGTGCTCGTCGCCGACGGCGACACCGTGCGCGTGGGGCGGGTCGAACTGACCGCGCGGCACCTGGTCGGGCACACCCCCGGTTCGATCGCGCTCGTCTACGACGACCCGCACGGCCACCCGCACGTGTTCACCGGCGACTGTCTCTTCCCGGGCGGCGTCGGCAACACCGGGGGCGACCCGAAGGCCTTCGCCAGCCTCATCGACGACGTCCAGAACAAGCTCTTCGGGCAGCTGCCCGACGAGGCCTGGGTCTACCCGGGCCACGGCGACGACACCACCCTCGGCGCCGAGCGGCCACACCTGGACGAGTGGCGCGAGCGCGGCTGGTAGCGGCGGCCACGGGGCCGCGGTCAACACCGCGAGCCCCGGGCACTCCTTTCGGTCGATGCTGACCGAACGCACGTCCTGAGGGCCGGGGACGGGGTAATTGCTGCACCATGCCAAAAGCCCCTTCCCCGTCCCCCTCTCCGGCCCCTTCTCCGTCCCCCTCGATGCTGCGGCTCGCCTCGGCCTCCCTCGCCGGCACCGCGATCGAGTTCTACGACTTCTTCGTGTACGGCACCGCCGCGGCCCTGGTGCTCGGCCCGCTGTTCTTCCCGTCGTTCTCGCCGCTCGCCGGCACCCTCGCCGCCTTCGGCACCTTCGGGATCGGCTTCCTCGCCCGCCCGCTGGGCTCCGCGCTGTTCGGCCACATCGGCGACCGCCACGGCCGCCGCCCCGTGCTCCTCGGCTCCCTGCTTCTCACCGGCGTCGCCACCGTGGCCGTCGGCTGCGTGCCGACGTACGGCTCCATCGGCGCGGCCGCCCCGATCCTGCTGCTCCTGCTGCGCTTCCTGCAGGGCCTCGGACTCGGAGGCGAGTGGGGCGGCGCGGTGCTGCTGACCGCCGAGCACGCTCCCGAGGGGCGGCGCGGGCTGTGGTCGAGCTTCCCCCAGATCGGCCCGGCCGTGGGGTTCCTGCTGGCCAACGGCCTGATGCTGACCCTGTCCGCCACCCTCACCGACGGGCAGTTCCGGTCCTGGGGCTGGCGGGTGCCGTTCTGGGCGGCCGGACTGCTGGCACTGGCCGGGCTGTGGCTGCGCCGCACCGTGGAGGAGACCCCGCAGTTCCGCGCCCTCACCGAGACCGGCCGCCGGGCCGAGGCCCCGCTCGCGGAGGTCGTACGGGGCCACTGGCGGCTGCTGCTGCTCACCGGCGGGGCGCTCGCGGTCGGGTACGCCGTCTTCTACGCGGTCACCACCTGGTCCCTCGCGTACGCCACCGAGCACCTCGGGGTGCACCGCACGCCGATGCTCGCCTGCATCATGGCGGCGGTCGCGCTCAAGGGCCTGGTGACCCCGCTGGTGGCCCTGCTCGGCGACCGCCACGGCCGGCGGCCCCTGTGCCTGATCGGCTGCGCGGCCTGCGCGGTGTGGATGTTCCCGTTCGTGGCGCTGCTGCGCACGGCCGATCCGCTGCTGATGACGCTGGGCTTCGTGGGTGCCCTGTTCGGCATGGTGACGATGTTCGCGGTGGTCGGCGCGTACCTGCCGGAGCTGTACGCCCCGCGCATCCGCTGCACGGGCGCGGCCGTCGGCTACAACCTGGGCGGCGTGCTGGGCGGGGCGCTGACCCCGATCGTCGCGACGGCGCTGGCGGAGGGCTCGGGTCCGCCGTGGGGTGTGGCCGCGTACCTGACGGGGATCGCCCTCGTCTCGCTGGCCTGCTTCGCGCTGCTGCCCGAGACGAATCCGGCGGTCGTACGGGCCCGGACGGGCGCGGACGCGGACGCGGGAACGGGGGCGGCCGAAGCGGCCGCCCCCGTACGGCTCCGCTAGCTCCGCACGCCGCGGATCAGCTGTCGATGCTCTCGGGGCGGGCGGTGGCCTCGGCCGCCGCCCGCTTCTTCGAGGCCATCAGGCTGGTGATCGTGGTGATCACCAGGACGCCGCAGATGACGCCCAGGGAGACGGGGATCGAGATGACCGGGACGTGCAGCCCGCTTTCGTGCAGGGCGTGCAGCACCAGCTTGACGCCGATGAACCCCAGGATGACCGACAGTCCGTAGCTGAGGTGGACCAGCTTCTTGAGCAGGCCGCCGATGAGGAAGTACAGCTGGCGCAGCCCCATCAGGGCGAAGGCGTTGGCGGTGAAGACGATGTACGGGTCCTGGGTGAGGCCGAAGATCGCGGGGATCGAGTCCAGGGCGAACAGCACGTCGGTGGTGCCGATGGCGAGCATGACGACCATCAGCGGGGTCAGGACGCGCTTGCCGTTGTTCTCGATGAAGAGCCTGGTGCCGTGGTACCTGTCGGCGACGCCGAACTTCTTCTCGACGGACTTCAGGAGGCGGTTCTCCTCGAACTCGTCCTCCTCGGCGGACCCCTCGTCCTTGCGCGCCTCCTGGATCAGCTTCCACGCGGTGTAGATCAGGAACGCGCCGAAGATGTAGAAGACCCAGGAGAAGCTGGCGATGATCGCCGCGCCGGCCGCGATGAAGATGGCGCGCAGGACCAGGGCGATCAGCACGCCCACGAGCAGTACGCGCTGCTGGAGGTGCGAGGGCACCGCGAACTTCGCCATGATCAGGACGAAGACGAAGAGGTTGTCGACGCTCAGGGACTTCTCGGTGATGAAGCCCGCGAAGAACTCCTGGGAGGCCTGGCCGTTGCCGAAGTACCACAGGCCGAGCCCGAAGAGTCCGGCGAGGGCGATCCAGACGACCGTCCAGGTGCCCGCTTCCTTGATCGATACGTCGTGCGGTTTGCGGCCGATGAAGAAATCGGCGCCGATGAGCAGGGAGAGACCAAGAATGGTCAGCGCCCACAGGGTCCAGGAAACTTCCATGGTGAACACGCCTCCGGCGGATGGCTAAGCACTTCGTCAGCGTCATCGCTGCCGGAGGTCTCTTCCACCCGGGCGGCCTGGAGGCCGTGGGCCGGCGCCCCGGGACCGATTGCAGTCCGTATTGACGGGCACGCCGTAGCAGGAAAGCAGGAATACTCCCCTCCGCACACAAAAGCGTACCGGTAACGACCCCGTAAGGTAAAGGGAATCCCAAGAACAGGTCAGAGGCTGGTCATCGCCGGGCCGCCCCGACCCGCTCCAGGACCTGTTCGAGGACCCGGCTGCCCTGCGGCGGCAGGTCGGGTTCGAAGGTCCAGGCATGGTGGACCCACGGGTCGGCGAGGTGGTTGTCCGACACCGGGGACAGCCGCATCAGCGAGCGCCACAGCGGGTCCAGCAGCGGCCCGTACGCCGAGGCCTCGTCGCGGTCGGCGACCATCAGCAGGTGCACGCCCACCGCCGGGCCCTCGTCTGCCAGGTAACGCAGCTGGGTGACGGCCCGGTCGTCGAAGCCGTGCGGGAAGTCGTGCACGATCAGCAACTGGTCAGCGGTGTCCACATCGGACGGGAGGTCCTCCGGAGCCCCGGCCCGCACCGCCATCTGTACGAGGTCCACGCGCCGGGTCAGCCGCGCCAGGGTCTCGGTGACGCCCGCGGGCCCCGCAGCGGGCGGCGCGGCCAGCACCCCGGCCCGTACCAGCGGCGCCAGCGAGGCGGCTCCGCCGCCGACCGCGTCTATGACGTGGACGGAGAACCGGTCGGCGGGGTGGACCGCGAGCAGCCGGACGGCGTGCGCGACGGCCATGTCCATGGCGGCCCGGCGCAGCCGGTCGGTGTCCATGGCCATGGCCGCCTCGGAGCCGGTGCGGCCGTTGTCGATCCACAGGCCGCGCTCCAGCGGGAGCCGGACCAGCATCGGGATGCGCAGGGCGGGCCGCTCGGGCAGGTGCAGGTCCCCGAGGCGCAGTGCGAGCGGCGCCTCCTCGGGCAGCCCGGCCGACCGGTCGTCGTGCCAGACGGGGTTGTCCCAGCGGGCGTACGAGGCCGGCAGCGCGGGCTCGATCACCTCGGACTCGGCGACGAGCTGGGCGAGGTCCCGGTCGAGCACGGCCCGGGCCCGCTCGACGAGCTCGTCACGGCGGGCCCGGGCGGTGTCACGGCCGGCGTTGGCCGGGCCGCCGAGGCGGTGGCGGGGGTCGGACAGCACCTCGTCGAGCTCGCGTTCCATCCGGGAGTCCGCGAAGTCGACGGCGCCGCGGTAGGCGGCAACCGCGCGGGCCAGGTCCTCGAACATGCCCCAGACCTGGTTGTAGAGCCGCTCCTCCATGGACCAGCCGGCGGCGTCGCCGGCGACGGGACGCGGGGCCTCGCCGGGCTGCTGCGACGGAGCCGCCTGCGGGGCGGGCTGCGGGGCCGGCTCGGGCGGCTCGGTGCTGGTGCGCCGACGGCGCGGGTGGGCGTAGCTGATGGTGGTGTCGCCCGCGGGCACCGAGGCGGGCGCGGGGCCCGGCGCGGGCACGCCCGGCGCCGGAGCGGAGTCCGGCGTGCCCGGGTACGGGGCTCCGGACACCGGCACCGGGTCGCAGGCCGCCGGGACGGGGTCCGGCGCGACCGGCGCCGCGACGCAGGCGTGCACGCGCGCGGCCAGGTCGGAGGCGACGGGGGCGGCGAGCCCGTGGTCGGCGAACAGGGCGGCGAGCCCGTCGGCGTAGCCCTGGCCGACGGCGCGGACCTTCCAGGCCCCCTGGCGGCGGTAGAGCTCCAGGGCCACCACGGCGGTCTCGGCGTCCAGCCCGGTCAGGGTGTACTCGGCCAGTTCGGTGCCGTCCGTGCCCGCGACGGCGACGTGCGAGGCCGCGACGGCACCGAACCGGTCGGGGCCGCCGGGGGGCAGCGAGAGCAGGACGGCGACCCGGTGCACCTCGGCGGCCACCGCGTCGAGGTCGACGGCGAACCGGTGGCGGGCGGCGGCCCCTTCGGGTGCCTCCACCCCCGGAAGGCCGCGCGCACCGGGGTGCGCGACGCCCTCCGGGCCGGTCACGGCGCCCCGCTCGTCCCCGAGCGAGGCCAGGGCGAGCACCGGCGCACCCGCCGAGACCGTGATCCGCACCCGGTGTTCGGACAGGGCGTGGTTCTGCCCCCGGACCAGTTCGGCCGCCATCGCCTCGTCTCCCCCCGTTCCTCTTCGCTTACAGGTGCGGCAGGATCGACGGCATCAGGTCCTGGAAGGTACGGCCGTTGGCCGGGTTGCCCAGGGCCGTCATCTGCCAGCCGCCGCCGACGCGCGACACCTTCGCCATGATCTGCGCGGTGTAATTGCCGCCGCCGTCGAGGGTGTAGCGGGCCAGTTCCTGGCCGTTGGTCTCGTCGACGATGCGGCAGAACGCGTTCTGCACCTCCTGGAACGTCTGGCCGGTGAACGAGTTCACCGTGAAGACGATCTGGTCGATGTGGACCGGCACGCGCTGCAGGTCGACGAGGATCGACTCGTCGTCGCCGCCCTGGCCGACGCCGCCGACGAGGTTGTCACCGGTGTGCCGGACCGAGCCGTCGTCGCTCTGCAGGTGCCGGAAGAACACGACGTCCACGGGCTGCTTGTCGGCGAAGAGCACCGCCGAGGCGTCCAGGTCGATCTCCCGGGTCCGCGAGCCGAACAGCCCGCGGCGCTTGGCCGCCTGCCAGCCGAGGCCCATCCGGACCGCGGTCAGCGTGCCCCCGTCCGACTTCTGCAGACTGATGGCCTGACCCTTGGTCATGTTGACCGTCACGCGCTGTCCCCTCTCCGTAGCCCGCCCCAATAACGGGTGCGCAGTGTGTACCTGCGGCTCGGGGCGTGTCGGCAACACTCCCCGGCCCAACCCTACTGACCGGCCCCGGGTCAGGCGAGGCCCGCTTCCTTCATCTGTCGCAGCTCCTTCTTCAGCTCGCTCACCTCGTCCCGGATCCGGGCCGCGACCTCGAACTGCAGCTCCGCGGCAGCCCCGCGCATCCGCTCGGTCATCTGCTCGATGAGCGCGGCCAGCTCCGCGGCCGGACGGTCGGTCAGAACCTCGGCGGCCTTGGCCCCCTTGGCCCCCTTGCCGCCCGCCTTGCCCGGGGCCGCCGCCTTGCCCCCGAGCGCGGGGACGGGAGCCTTGGCGCCCTTGCCGTCCTTGCCCTGCCGGTAGCCGGTGCCCAGGAGCTGCTCCGTGTCGAGCTCCTCGCGGGCGATCGTCGCCACGATGTCGTTGATCTTCTTGCGCAGCGGCTGCGGGTCGATCCCGTTGGCCGTGTTGTAGGCGACCTGCTTCTCCCGGCGGCGGTTGGTCTCGTCGATCGCCTGGGCCATCGCCGGGGTGATGCTGTCCGCGTACATGTGGACCTGGCCGGAGACGTTGCGCGCCGCGCGGCCGATGGTCTGGATCAGGGAGGTGCCGGAGCGCAGGAAGCCCTGCTTGTCGGCGTCGAGGATCGCCACCAGTGACACCTCGGGCAGGTCGAGGCCCTCGCGCAGCAGGTTGATGCCGACCAGGACGTCGTACTCGCCGGCCCGCAGCTCGCGCAGCAGCTCGATGCGGCGCAGCGTGTCCACGTCGCTGTGCAGGTAGCGGACCTGGATGCCGAGCTCCAGGAAGTAGTCGGTGAGGTCCTCGGCCATCTTCTTGGTGAGGGTGGTGACCAGGACCCGCTCGTCCTTCTCGACCCGCTGGCGGATCTCGTGCACCAGGTCGTCGATCTGGCCCTCGGTGGGCTTGACCACGACCTCGGGGTCGATGAGGCCGGTGGGACGGATGATCTGCTCCACGAAGCCGTCGCCGCGCGAGAGCTCGTACTTGCCGGGGGTCGCCGACAGGTAGACGGTCTGGCCGATCCGCTTCTGGAACTCTTCCCACTTCAGCGGCCGGTTGTCGAGCGCGGAGGGGAGCCGGAAGCCGTGGTCGACCAGGGTCCGCTTGCGCGAGGCGTCGCCCTCGTACATCGCGCCGATCTGCGGCACGGTGACGTGCGACTCGTCGATGACGAGCAAGAAGTCCTCGGGGAAGTAGTCGATGAGCGTGTTGGGCGCCGAACCCCGCTCGCGGTCGTCCATGTGCAGCGAGTAGTTCTCGATGCCGGAACACGACCCGATCTGGCGCATCATCTCCAGGTCGTAGGTGGTGCGCATGCGCAGCCGCTGCGCCTCCAGCATCTTGCCCTGCTTCTCCAGCTCTGCGAGGCGCTCGGCGAGCTCGGCCTCGATGCCGGCGATCGCCTTCTCCATGCGCTCGGGGCCGGCGACGTAGTGGCTGGCGGGGAACACGTAGAGCTCGCGGTCCTCGCTGATGACCTCGCCGGTCAGCGGGTGGAGGGTGGAGAGGGCCTCGATCTCGTCGCCGAACATCTCGATGCGGACGGCCAGTTCCTCGTAGACCGGGAAGATCTCGATGGTGTCGCCGCGCACCCGGAAGGTGCCGCGGGTGAAGGCCACGTCGTTGCGCGTGTACTGGATGTCGACGAAGCGGCGCAGCAGCTGGTCGCGGTCCATCTCCTCGCCGACCTTGAGCGCGACCATCCGGTCGACGTACTCCTGGGGGGTGCCGAGGCCGTAGATGCAGGACACGGAGGCGACGACGATGACATCGCGCCGGGTCAGCAGGGAGTTGGTCGCGGAGTGGCGCAGCCGCTCCACCTCCTCGTTGATCGAGGAGTCCTTCTCGATGTAGGTGTCCGACTGCGGAACGTAAGCCTCGGGCTGGTAGTAGTCGTAGTACGAGACGAAGTACTCGACGGCGTTGTTCGGCAGGAGCTCGCGGAACTCGTTCGCCAGCTGGGCGGCGAGGGTCTTGTTGGGTGCCATGACCAGCGTGGGGCGCTGGAGCTTCTCGATCATCCAGGCAGTGGTCGCCGACTTGCCGGTGCCGGTCGCGCCGAGCAGCACGACATCCTTCTCACCTGCACGGATGCGCTTCTCCAGATCGGCGATGGCCGCCGGCTGGTCGCCGCTGGGCTGGTAGGGGCTGACGACCTCGAAAGGCGCCACCGTGCGTTCGATCTTCGATACGGGCCGCATGGGTCAACCGTACGACCCCCCACTGACACTCTGCCGCCCGCACGGGCCTCCGGTGTCCCGCGGGTCCGGTCCGATCGCGGCCCGGTCGAGAACCGCGCCCGGTCCGATCGGGATCCATCAGGCCCCATCAAACCCGATCGGGTCTGGTCGGGTCTGGTCCGTTTGTCGTAGTTCGGTGGCGGCCAGGTGATCTTCAACCCCATGATCGCCATGGAGCAGCTCTCTTCTGAACAAGCATCACGCACGTGCATCGCCGCAACGTCTGTCGCTTCGCGCCCGTTTGAGGCGGGAGCCGGTCTCACGACCCGAGGAGAACGCGCATGTACCTCCGACCCGCCTCCGCGGCCACCGCCGCCTTCCTGGGCCTCACCCTCAGCGTGCTGGGCGCCTCGGCCTCCTCCGCCGCCCCCGGACCGGACGGAATCTCCAACCCGATCGTGTACGCCCACCGGGGGGCTTCGGCATACGCCCCGGAGAACACCCTCGATGCGATCGACCTGGCGATGCGGCTGGGCTTCGACTGGGTGGAGAACGACGTCCAGCGCACCAAGGACGGCGAGCTGGTCGTGGTGCACGACGACACCCTGGCCCGCACGACCGACGTCGAGCAGGTGTTCCCGGACCGGGGGCCGTGGCGGGTCGGCGACTTCACGGCGGCGGAGATCGCCCGGCTGGACGCGGGCAGCTGGTTCGGCGAGGAGTTCGCGGGGGCCCGCGTGCCGACGCTGCGGCAGTACCTCGACCGGGTACAGCGCAACCAGCAGCGTCTGCTCCTGGAGATCAAGAAGCCGGAGCTCTACCCCGGGATCGAGGAGCAGACCCTGCGGGTGCTGGGCGAGGCGGGCTGGCTCGACGAGCAGCACGTGTCCCGCCGCCTGGTCGTGCAGAGCTTCAGCGCCGACTCCGTGCGCATCGTGCACGGACTGCGCCCCGACATCGTGACGGCCTTCCTCGGCACCCCCGCGGTCGCCGACCTGCCCCGGTACGCCGCCTTCACCGACCGGATCAATCCCTGGCACACCACGATCTCCGGCGACTGGGTGGCGGCGGTGCACGATCTGCGCGGTGCGCACGGCAGGGTCATGGAGGTGGACACCTGGATCGTGGACGACGCGGCGACCGCCCTGAAGGTCCAGGCGATGGGCGTGGACGGGATCATCACCAACAAGCCCGACGTCGTACGGGAAGCGGTGGGCGGCTACTGACGGGCGCCGCAGGGGCCCGCGGGACCACAGGGGCCGGGCTGTCGGTGGCGGGCCGTACGGTGGATGCGTGGACAGCACCGAGCGGCCCCGCGGGCCGCACCTCGAATGGACCGTCGTCGACAGCGACATCGGCCCCCTGCTCTTGGCCGCGACCCCGGAGGGTCTGGTCCGGGTCGAGTTCCATGCCGGGCCGGACCGGGCCGAGAAGATGATCGGATCGCTGGTCTCCCGGCTGGGCGCCGACGCCTGGCGTCCGCCGCCGGGTGCGGAGGTCCTGCTGGCCGAGCCGATACGCCAGCTGACCGCCTACTTCGCCGGATCCCTGCGGCGCTTCGACCTGCCGCTGGACTGGCGGCTCAGCTCCGGCTTCAACCGGCAGGTGCTGCAGGAGCTGGACCGCTCGGTGCCGTACGGGGCCGTCGTGGGGTACGGGGAACTGGCCGCCCGGGCCGGGCAGCCGGGCGCGGCCCAGGCCGTCGGCAATGCCATGGGCTCCAATCCCCTGCCCCTGGTGGTGGCCTGCCACCGCGTCGTGGAGAACAACGGCGGAATCGGGGGCTTCGGCGGCGGGGTGGAGACCAAGCGCATCCTGCTCGCGCTGGAGGGCGTGCTTCCGCAGCCGCTGTTCTGAGCGGCCGGCGACTGCCCCGGGTGCACTCCCGGTTCCGTCGCGCGACAACCCGGTTCCGCCGGGCGGTAAGGGGTGCGAAACTGCCGCGGTGAGTACTCCCGCCGCCGCAGGCCCCGCAGCGCCCGTATGCCGCCCACACCCGCGCAGGGGGTGTACCGCGTGACGGTCCCGCCCCGCACCGATCGCCCGCTGCGCCCCGTCGACCCGGCGGACCTGCCCCGGCTCCAGCGGCGCACCTCCGGGGTGCTCATCGCCAGCCAGATGCTGGGCGGCCTCGGCGTGCCCGTCAGCATCGCCCTGGCCCCCGTGCTCGCGACCGAAGTCAGCGGCACCGAGGCGATGTCCGGCTTCGCCTCGACCGCCTCGGTGATCGGCACCGCCCTGGTCTCGCTGCCGCTCGCCGCCCTGATGAACGCGCGCGGGCGCCGGCCCGGGCTGGTCGTGGCGTACGCGATCGGCACGGTCGGCGCGGGGCTGGTCGTCCTCGCCGCCACGATCAAGAACTTCCCGCTGCTGATGCTGGGCATGGCCGCCTTCGGCGCCGCCTCCTCCGCCAACCTCCAGGCCCGGTTCGCCGCCGCCGACCTCGCGCCCACCGAGCGCCGGGCCCGGGCGATCTCCGTCGTCGTGTGGGCCTCCACCGTCGGCGCGGTGCTCGGCCCCAACCTTTCCGCCCCGGCCAGCCGCAGCTTCGCCGGCACCTCCATACCCCAGACGGCGGGCCCCTTCGTCTGGGCCGCCGCCGTCTTCGTCCTGACCGGCACCCTGATCGGCGTACTCCTGCGGCCGGACCCGCTGCTGACGGCCCGGGCCCTGGCGGCGCCCGAGGAACAGACCCGCGCGGGGCGCTCGCTGCGCGCCGGGCTCGCTGCCGTCAAGGCCTCGCCGCGGGCCCGCCTCGCGCTGCTGGCCGTCGCCGTGTCCCACACCACCATGGTCTCGATCATGGTGATGACCCCGGTGGACCTGGCCCACCACGGTGCCCGGCTGGAGCTCATCGGCCTGGTCATCAGCGGGCACATCGCGGGCATGTTCGCCTTCTCGCCGCTGATGGGATGGCTCGCGGACCGCCTCGGCCGGCTGACCGTGATCGGGCTGGCCGCCGGACTGCTCTCGGTCGCCGCGCTGCTCGCCGGCACGGCCGGGCCGAGCCACACCCAGAGCGCGGTCGGCCTCTTCCTGCTCGGCCTCGGCTGGTCCGCCGGCATGGTGTCCGGCTCCGCCCTGCTGACCGACTCGGTGCCGCAGCCCGCACGGGCCGCCGTACAGGGGCTGAGCGACCTCACCATGAACACGGCCGCGGGCGTCGGCGGCGCTGCCGCCGGCCTGGTCATGTCCCAGGCCGGCTACGGCTGGCTGAACGCGATCGGCGCCGGCCTGCTGCTGCCGATGGCGGCCCTCGCCCTGTTCACCGCCCGCCGCCACCCCGTCGTCGCCGCCAAGGTGATCAGTAGCTGATGTGGTAGGCCTTGCGGAGCGTCTCGTGCACCGTCCAGGTGGTCTTGTCGCCCTCCCGGAGCACGCAGGCCGAACCGGGGCCCACCTCCAGCGTCGCGCCGCCCTCGACCGCGATGGTGGCGCGGCCGCTGACCACCACGAACAGCTCGTTGGCCTCCACGTCCACGACCACGCCCGGGGTGATCTGCCAGATCCCGCGGACCTGCGAGCCGTCCTCGGCCTCCCACAGCACCCGGCCCGTCACGACGGGCTCGCCGGAGACGATCTGCGCGGGGTCGAGCTCCTCCACCTCCAGTTCCGAGTCCGGGACATCGGCTACGGAGACGGCGAAGGAGGGGGCCGACGAGGCGGCTGAGGAGGCGGGGGCGGCGGGCGCGGCGCCGTGGTCACTGGTGCTCATGGCGGGCCAGCCTAATCCGGACACCCCGCGCGACGGGGCGACCAGAGCGTCCAGCAAAGCCCCTGTCGGCCAGTCACCCTGTCCAGCACTTCGCTCACCCGGGGCGCCGTGCACCGAGCACCGGCTGGTGGAAGCCGGTGTCCGCCGGAGCGTGCCGGCGCGTCCGCCCGAAGCCCGCCTGCCGGGCGAAGCCGGCGGTCTCCTCCTCGGGCAGCGCCCAGTAGGTCGCGCTCGACGTCCGCGTGGTCCACGTCTGCCCGGTCGGCAGCAGCTGGAAGAGCTCCAGGCCGTAGCGCTCCCCGTCGGCGTGCCAGTGCCGCAGCTGGAACGTGATGGTCCGCCCGTCGGGGCCGGTGCGCCCGTGCGGGGCCCCGCTCCGCGGGCGGGCCCGGCGCAGTTCGCCGTACGGGCGGGTGGAGAGGAGCAACAGGCCGCCCGGGCGCGGCACCCGCGGCGTTTCGGCCAGGGCGGCGCGTACGTCGCGGGCCGTCAGCAGGTGCGGGAGCGCGTTGTCGGCGCAGACCACGGCGTCGGAGGAGCACGCGCCGGAGGGCAGGGCCCGCATGTCGGCGGCCGCGACGGGCAGTACGAGTCCCCGGGCGGCTGCCTCCCGGCCCGCGCGGGCGGTGGAGGCGGGGCTCAGGTCGGTGCCGGTGGCCTTGTGGCCCAAGGCCGCCAGGCCCAGCGCCCGGGTGCCGATCCCGCAGGCGCTGTCGAGGATCCGGTGCGGTCCGGGGCCGAGGGCGGTGGTCAGCAGGGCGTCCGGGGCGCCGCCCTGGCGGGTGGTGCTCGCGGCCCGGTCCGCGTACATCAGGTCGTAGCGGTCGGCCGGCTCGTCGTAGAAACGGCGCGTGTCCCGGGATTCACGGGGGAACGCTACTCGGACACGTTCTCCCCGGTGTGCGCCGAGCGCGTTTGGGCAGGTGAATCCCGTGCCATGGATGGGGACATGTCACAGCACACTGCATCCGCATCACAGGTCCCGGTCCTGTCGGAAGAGGTACACGAGGCTCTCGCCCGGCGCCGGCCCGTGGTGGCCCTGGAGTCGACGATCATCGCGCACGGTCTGCCCCGTCCCCGCAATCTGGCGGTCGGCCTCGAACTGGAGGCCCTGGTCCGGTCGGAAGGGGCGGTTCCGGCGACGATCGCGGTCATCGACGGGGTGGCGTACGCCGGCCTCGACAAAGCGCAGCTGGAGCGGATCGCGGGCGGCGAGGGCGTACGCAAGCTCGGCCACCGGGACCTCGCGCCCGCGCTCGCGACGGGGGCCACCGGCGCGACGACCGTGTCCGCGACGGCGTTCCTGGCCGCCCGTGCGGGGCTGCGGGTCTTCTCGACGGGCGGGCTGGGCGGCGTACACCGGGAGTGGGCGCAGACGCAGGACGAGTCGGCGGACCTGTCGCTGCTGGCCCGGACCCGGATCACGGTGGTGTGCGCGGGGGTGAAGTCGATCCTGGACGTGCCGGCCACGCTGCAGCGGTTGGAGACGCTGGGGGTGGGGGTGCTCGGGTACGGGACGGAACGTTTCCCCGGCTTCTACCTGACCGATTCGGGGGAACCGGTGGACTGGACGGTGCACCGGCCCGAGGAGGTGGCCGCGGTGATGGCGGCCCAGGACGCGCTGGGCGGGCCGGAGTCGGCGCTGCTGGTCGCCCATCCGGTGGCGGAGGCCGAACAGTTGGACCCACAGCTGCACGACCGGGTCCTCGCGGAGGCCCTGGAGGAGTGCCGGGAGCGCGGGATCACGGGGCAGGCGGTGACGCCGTTCCTGCTGGGGTTCCTGGTACGGGCCACGGGCGGGGCCTCGCTGGAGGCCAACCTCGCGGCGGTACGGGGCAATGTGCGGCTCGGGGCCCGGATCGCGGGGGCCTGGGCGGCGCGGGCATGACCCGGGCGGGGGCGGAGCCGGGGGCGGGGGGACCGGCGGCGGCGTCAGCAGAGGCGCCGGCGGCGGACGGCGTCCGGCCCGGGGCCCCGCCCCGGGCCCTGGTGGTCGTCGGCGACGTGGTGACCGACGTGGTCGCGGTGCATCCGGAGCCGCTGGCTCCGGCCACCGACACCGCGGCCCGGATCCGCACGCTCCCCGGCGGCGCCGGGGCCAACGCGGCCTGCTGGGCGGTCCGCTCGGGCGCCGCGGAGGTGCGGCTCCTCGCGCGGGTGGGCACCGAATCGGCCCGGTGGCACGAGCAGGCGCTGCTCGACGCGGGCGTGCGGCCCCGGCTGGTGGTCGACCCGGCCGAGCCGACGGGGACGGTGGTCGCGCTGGTCGGCAAGGACGCGGAGCGGACCTTCCTGACCGACAGCGGGGCTTCGCTCAGGCTCTGCCCCGCCGATTGGGCGCCGGACCTGCTGGACGGGGCCGCCCGTCTCCACCTGTCCGGTTATCTGTACTTCGCCGACAGCAGCCGGGAGCTGGCCACGATGGCGCTGCGGGCCGCCCGCGGCCGGGGGATCGCGGTGAGCGTGGACCCGGCCTCGGCGGGGTTCCTGGCCGCGCTGGGTCCGGAGCGCTTCCTGGACGCCGTGGCGGGGATCGACGTACTGCTGCCGAACGAGGACGAGGCCCGGCTGCTCGCGGGGCTGCCGGAGCCGGCCGGGGCGGCGCGGGCCGCGGCGGAGCTGAGCCGGCGGGTGCCGCTGGTGGTGGTGACCCGGGGCGCGGCCGGCGCCCTGGTCGCCGAAGGGGGACGGGTGACAGCCGAGGTCGCCGCCGAGACCGCGCGGGCGGTGGACTCCACGGGCGCCGGGGACGCGTTCACCGGCGGGTTCCTCGCCGCCCTGCTGGCCGGGGCGGGGCCCGCGCGGGCCGCCGGGGCCGGCTGCCGGGCGGCGGCGCTGGCGGTCACCCGGCTGGGCGGACGGCCGTAGTACCCGGTAGTACCCGTCCGGCCCGTCACCCGGCGCGGATGCCGGTCCACGCCGGGTGGCGCGGGTCGTCCGCCCTGACCACGGCGTCGGCCAGGGACGCCGGGTCGGTCTCGGCCTCGTACCGCTCGAAGGCGGGCAGGGTCCAGCGCGCGGACTCCTCGGTGCGGCGGGCGAGCGCCCCCGGGGAGAGCCGGATGTGCACGCCGAGGTCGAAGGGGAACCAGTGGCCGAGCAGCAGCGGGCCGTGCACGATCACCACGCCGTCCGGCGGGAGTTCGGCGTACGGGCTGCGGGTCGCCCGGTCGGTCGTCGGGTCCCACAGGTCGGGCAGCACCCGTCCGGTGCCGCCCGGGTCGGTCGGGCCGAAGACCTCGCGCCAGAGCGCGGCCGTGTCGTACCAGCCGCCGAGGTAGGAGTCCACGTCCTCGCGGCCGAACTCGAAGCGCAGCGAGGCCGGGCGCAGGAAGCCCTCGGCCGACACCACGAGGACCGAACGTCCGCGCAGGCGCAGGGCGTCGGCGAGCTCCCCGGCCAGCACGCCGGTGCCGGCGGCGGGGGCGCCGTCGATGCCCACCCGCTGCCAGGCCGGCTGTCCGGGAGCGGCGCCGCGCTCGTCGAGGTGGCCGGCGAGGCGCTCGGCCATCCGCTGCCATGTGATCGCTTCCAGCTGCACGAGTCCATTGTCAGTGGTGCCCCTTAGCGTTTTTCACGAGGGATCAGCGGCGCACAGGGGCCGGTGGCCCGGCCTTTGGGGAGGGGTCTGTCATGGCTCGGGAGACGACGTACCTGGAGCTGTCGCAGGATGACGGCGGCGCGCACAAGTTCTATGAGGTGACCGTGGACGGCACGGCCGTCTCGGTGCGGTACGGGCGCATCGGCGCGGACGGCCAGTTGCAGAACTCCTCCTTCCCGACCGCCGAGAAGGCCCGCGCGGCCGCCGCGAAGAAGATCGGGGAGAAGGTCCGCAAGGGGTACGCCCCGGCGGTGCGCGGCGCCCGCGCGGCGCGGTCGGTGACCCGTCGCCAGGTGACGTCGGCTCCGTCGACGGCGCGCGCGGTGGCCCCGGTGCTGTGGCGGTTCCGTACGGGTTCCTCGGCCTTCGGGATCCATGTGGACGAGGACCGCTGCTGGGTCGGCAACCAGGCGGGGGACGTCTACACGGTGAGCCACGGCGGTGAAGTGCTGGCCCGCTATTCGCTGCCGGACGGGGTGAAGTGCCTGGTGGCGGACGAGTTCTGGATATACGCGGGCTGTGACGACGGCACCGTGTACGACCTGTCGTCGAAGGTTCCGTTCGGGGCGTACGACATCGCGGCGGACGTGGACATCTTCTGGCTGGACATCCGCGAGGGCGTGCTGAATGTGTCGGACCGCGACGGCGGTCTGACGGTCATCGACCACGAGGACGAGTTCCAGTGGTCGCGGCGGTCGGCGGGCTCCAATGCCTGGATGGTGCGTGCGGACGGGGACGCCGTCTACCACGGGCACAGCCAGGGGGTCACGGCGTACGCCCCCGACGGCGGGCGGGAGTTGTGGCACACGGCGACCGCCGGATCGGTGCTGTTCGGCTGGCAGGAGGACCGCGCGGTCTACGCCGGAACGGGGCGCAACACCGTGCAGCGGCTGTCGAAGGCCACGGGTGCGGTGGAGGCCGCGTACCGGTGCGATGCGGCGGTGTACTCGTGCGCGACCTCGCCGGACGGCCGGCACGTCTTCGCGGGCGACCTCGCCTCGTCCGTGTACTGCTTCGACGCGGACGGGCGCCGGCTGTGGAAGCTGGGCACGGGCAGCGGAGCCGCACTGTCCATGCAGTACCTGGACGAGCGGCTGTACCTGGTGACCACCGACGGCTCCCTGGTCTGCGTGGACGCGAGCGAGGCGGCGATCGCCGCGGCCCGGCAGGGCTCGGTGCCGACGGCGGTGGACGTGAAGTCCGCCGCGGCCCTGCCGGTGTTCACCCCGGCGGCGTCGGCGGCCGCGGTGGCGACGGTCTCGGTGGCCGCGGCGCCCGCGGGCGGCGTGGTGGTGGAGTGCGTGCAGCAGGGCGGGCGGATGCGCGTGCAGGTGGTGTCGGGCGGCTACGAGCCGTCGTGGAACGTGCAGTTCCCCCGGGGGATCCGGGAGGCCGGCGCGCGGTACGTGGTCGACGGACTGCACGCGTCCTCAGGCGGCTTCTACCGCGTCCGCGGGGAGATACGCCGCCTCGTGTGAGCCCGGCCGGGGAATGGGCCTGCGCGCCGCGGGCCGGTTCACCGGGGCTTTTCGAGCACGCGCACGGCGTGGCAGCGGGCGGGGCCTCGGCGGGTACGGCGAAGGGCGCGTCCTCGGCCAGCGCGCAGGTCACGTAGAGCACGACCGGTTCGGCGCCGAGGTTGCGGCCGAGGTGGACGTGGCGCCGGCCCGCGGGCTCGACGAAGCTGGCGCCGGTGCGGTGCACCTCGACCGTGTTGTCGTGCAGGATCCTGGTCAGCGTCCCGGACTTGACGACGGCTATCAGCGGGACCCGGTGGTAGTGCCACCCGGTGCACCCGCCGGGCTCTATGACGACCTCCCGGCCCATGAGGTCCCCGGTGGCCGCCGCCCTGATGGCCGCCGCCCTGGCCGCCGCCCCTCTCTTCGGCCGCCGCGCCGTCGCCTGCCGTCCCGCCATGTCTTCCTCCTCCATGGGCCCGCCGGCCCACTCGCTTCACGGTATGAGGACATCACCAGGTAGGGGAAGAGTCGGTGAAAGCACAACTATCCAGTTCTACAAGGTGATATACGGCCCGGACGGCGGTATCACTTCGGCATGAGCCTGGTGGTCTTCGAGTCACTGAAGCAGATCCACTGCGCGCAATGCCGGCAGGGCCCGCTCCGGCGCCTCGTCCGCGAGGCCGGCGTGCCCCGCTGCCTGGAATGCGCCGATCTCGGGCACCTCGTCTACCTCCCGCGCGGCGACGTCGCCCTCACCCGCCGGGCGCGCGAAGCCAGTTCGCTCTGCGCCGTCGTCGTCCGCTTCCACAAGCGCCGGCGCCGCTACGAGCGCCTGGGGCTCCTCGTCGAGGACGCCGCCCTCGCCCGCGCCGAACGCGCCTGCCTCGCGGACGCCGAGGCGCGGGCCCGCCGCCGGGAGCGCGACCGGCTGCGCCGGGCGGCCGAGGACTCCCGGTTCACCGCGGCCTTCACCGCCGAGATCCTGAGGCTGTTCCCCCGCTGCCCGGCCGACCGGGCGGCGGCGATCGCCGCCCACGCCTCGCTGCGCGGCAGCGGCCGGGTGGGCCGCACCGCCGCGGGCCGGGCCCTCGACGAGCCGGCCGTCTCGGTGGCGGTACGGGCGGCCGTGCGGCACACCGACACCGAGTACGACGCGCTACTGATGGCGGGGGTCCCGCGCTTCACTGCCCGGGCCCGGCTGGTGGCGCAGATCGACGCGATCCTGGACGGCTGGCGGGCGGCGGCCCCGCGGGAGGCGGCCTAGCTCTTTGGCCTGGCCACAGGGTTAGTTGAGGCGGAAGCGGCGGTAGAGCAGCACTCCGCCGAGGAGCAGCGCACCGCCGCCGGGCAGCAGGTAGCCGACGCCGTCGGCCCCGGTGTGGGCGAGCGCCCCGGGGGCCTGCGGCGGGACCGGCGGGGTGACGGGCCGCACGACGGCCGGCGGCTGGGCGGGCTTGCCGCCGGTGGGGGTCTCGTCGTTGACGGAGGTGTTGCCGTTGACGGACGTGTTGCCGCTGGAGGAGTTGCCGAGCCCGACGACGCTCACCGCGTTGCCGCTGATGTTCAGCGGTACGTCGACGGGGAGCTGTAGCCCGTTGCCGGACAGCAGCCCCGGAGAATCCTTTCCGCGCACCTCGGCGACCGCTCCCCCGCGATTCGCGGCACCCCTGCCGAAGCCCGGTTTCGAGTCGTGTGCGGACCCGGACGACGGATGCGAGGGCCGGGGCTCCGGATGTCCGCCGCCCTTGCCCGGCCCCTGGTTGGCGCACTGGTTCCCGGCGGCCGGGTTCAGCACGCCGACCACGCTCACGGTGTTCCCGCACACGTTCACCGGGGTGTGCACCGGCAGCTGCACGAGATTCCCCGAGAGCAGCCCCGGTGAGCGCTCGGCCTGGCCCCCCGCGCCCGCGTCGGCGTGGGCGAAGCCGCCCACCCCCGCGACCGCCAGTCCACCTCCCGCAACCACCGCCGCGATCAAGCCATTCCGACGACTGTGACGCATCAGCTTTCCTGCCTTCCGGAGGATTCAGCGGGTGTTGCACCCGCACCGGAAACAACGCCCTAAACCCATATGGGTTATAGAGCCAGTACTCATTTCACTCCATCGTGTACTGGGTACTCCGTACTTCATGACTGATCGCCCACTGCTGCTCCTCGACGTGGACGGCCCCCTGAACCCCTTCCGGTCCCACCTCGCGGGCCTGCGCGGATACACGAGTCACCGGATGCGCCCGGAGGTCTGGCTGGCCCGGCGCGCCCCCGATTCCCGCAGCGCCCGCCGCGGACTGAGGGTGCGCCTGCACCCCTCCCACGGAGCCCGGCTGCTGGCCCTGCCCTACGAACTCGCCTGGGCCACCACCTGGATGCACCAAGCCAACACGATGATCGCCCCGCGCATCGGACTTCCCGCTGATCTTCCTGTCATCGAATGGCCGGAACTCTTCGCCCGCGACCCCGACGGCCTCTCCTGGAAGACGCGCCCCCTCCTCGACTGGGCGGCCTGCCGCCCCTTCGCATGGGTGGACGACATGATCAACCCGCGCGACCGTGCCTGGATCGCCGCCCACCACCCCGCCCCGGCCCTCCTCCTGCGCATCCACCCCCGCCACGGCCTGCGCGAGCGCGACTTCACGACGTTGACCCGCTGGGCGGCCGGAGTCAGCGGAGCAGGGCGGTGACCGGGTCCGGGGAGGGGCGGCCGGTGGGCCACCAGTCCTCGTCGTCCGGGCGGGACTCGTAGGCGTACCAGAGGGCGTCGCGGCCCAGGCGGAGCTGGCGGGTGCGGGCCGTGAGGCGGTTGCGGTCGGGCCGGAAGGAGCCCTGCGAGGCGGCGAGGAGCGCCGGGCGGGCCCGGTCGAAGGGACCGGCCGGGGGATCCCAGGGCTCCTCCAGCGCGGCCAGGGCACGGAGGCCGCCCTGCCGCCAGGCCGCGGCGCCCCGGGCGAGGTCGGTGGTGCTGCGCCCCGTCGCGCGGGCCAGATCCCGGTAGAGGCCGCGGGCCGCGCCGGTGAGCCCGGCCGTGGGGTGCGCGGAGGCCAGCCGGACGGCGTCCTGCCACAGGGTGAGGCCGCCGATCGGGTCCTCGGCGGTGGTGAGGAGGGCCAGGGCCCGGGCGGCCGCGTCGGTGGCGAGCTGGTCCAGGGCGAGCGGATCCGGAGCCGCGGGGTCGGCCGGGTACGCCGGCGGGAGCCCGACGGAGACCGGCGCACTCAGGGGGGCGGGCAGCAGCGGCAGGCTGGTGCGGGCCAGCGCCGCGCGGGCCGCCACCCCGGGGAAGTCCGTTGCCGCGTCGGGCTGTTCCCGTGCGGCGTGCGCGGCGCTGCGCCGGGCCAGCTCGTCCAGCAGCTCCCGCTCGCCCCGGCCGCGCAGGAGCAGCAGGACGAACGGGTCGGCATCGAGCAGCCGCGCGGCCCGGTAGCAGAGCGCGGCGGCGTGCTTGCACGGCGGGCGCGCGATGTCCGGGCAGGAGCAGCGCGGGACCAGCTCGCCCGCGCCGGGCAGGATCGTCTCCGCGAGCGACTGCGGCACCTCCCGCTCCAGCAGCGCCGCCAGAGCCGTCGGGTCGGCCGCCACCTCCTCCAGCAGGTCACGCCACTCGCCGTCCGCGAAGGCGGGCAGGGACAGTTCGGTGCGGTACGGACGGGGCCGGCTGCCCCGGACGTACGCCACGATCCGGCCGGGGGTGATCGTGACGGCGTCGACATGGCCTTCGGCGGCGTACGTGCGCCCCCGGGCCAGGCGGGCCGGGTCCCGGGACACCGCTTCGAGGGCGGACACCCAGGCCCGGCCCCACCAGCTGACGGCCTCCACCCCGGCGGGCACGGTCTCGAAGGTGCGGCGGCGGTCGTCCCGCGCGGTGATCATGTGGGCCTCCGCAGGGAC
This sequence comes from Streptomyces sp. NPDC060031, assembly GCF_042736805.1. Lineage (NCBI taxonomy): Bacteria > Bacillati > Actinomycetota > Actinomycetes > Kitasatosporales > Streptomycetaceae > Streptomyces > Streptomyces sp. NPDC060031. Next base: position 23,395 of record NZ_JBHWVM010000052.1, on the reverse strand, counting down.
ACGAGGTCCGCCAGCTCGCGGTCGGTCAGCTCGGTCAGCGCCGACTCGCCGGAGCCGAGCACCGCGTCGGCCAGGGCCCGCTTGGCCTCCAGCATCTCGGCGATGCGGTCCTCGACGGTGCCCTCGGCGATGATGCGGTGGACCTGTACGGGTTGGGTCTGGCCGATGCGGTAGGCCCGGTCGGTGGCCTGTTCCTCGACGGCGGGGTTCCACCAGCGGTCGTAGTGGACGACGTGTCCGGCGCGGGTGAGGTTGAGGCCGGTGCCGGCGGCTTTGAGGGAGAGCAGGAAGACCGGGACCTCGCCGGCCTGGAAGCGGTCGACGAGCTCCTCGCGGCGGGGCACCGGGGTGCCGCCGTGCAGGAGTTGGGAGGCGATCCCTCGCGCGGTGAGGTGTTTCTCCAGGATCCGGGCCATCGTCACGTACTGCGTGAAGACCAGCACCGAACCGCCCTCGGCCAGGATCGTGTCGAGCAGTTCGTCGAGCAGCGCGAGCTTGCCCGAGCGGTGCGCGATCCGGGACGGCCCCTGCTGCACGTCCTCCTTCAAATACTGCGCGGGGTGGTTGCAGATCTGCTTGAGCGAGGCCAGCAACTTCATGATCATGCCGCGTCGCTCGATGCCCTCGCTCGCCTCGATCACGGCCATCGCCTCGTCCACCGCGGCCTGGTAGAGCGAGGCCTGCTCCCGGGTGAGGGAGACGGGGTGGTCGGTCTCTGTCTTCGGCGGCAGCTCGGGGGCGATCCCCGGATCGGACTTCTTGCGCCGCAGCAGGAACGGCCGTACGAGCGCGGCCAGCCGGGCGACGGCCGCCTCATTGCCCCCGTCCTCCTCCTGCTGGTGCTCCACCGGGCGGGCGTGGCGGGCCCGGAACGCGGTGAGCGGGCCGAGAAGCCCCGGCGTGGTCCAGTCGAGGAGCGCCCACAGCTCGGAGAGGTTGTTCTCCACCGGGGTGCCGGTCAGCGCCACCCTGGCCGGCGCCGGGATGGTGCGCAGCGCCTTGGCGGTCGCCGAGTACGGGTTCTTCACGTGCTGGGCCTCGTCCGCGACGACCATGCCCCAGCTCTGCTCGGCCAGCCGGGCGGCCGCCGCCCGCATGGTCCCGTACGTGGTGAGGACGAAGCCCCCGGCCAGGTCCTCCAGGCTGCGGCCCGCGCCGTGGAAGCGGCGCACCGGCGTGCCGGGCGCGAACCTCTCGATCTCCCGCTGCCAGTTGCCCAGCAGGGACGCCGGGCAGACGACGAGGGTCGGCTCGGGGCGGTCCCGGTGCAGGTGGAGCGCGATCAGCGTGACCGTCTTGCCCAGGCCCATGTCGTCGGCGAGGCAGCCGCCGAGGCCGAGCGAGGTCATCAGGTCCAGCCAGGCCAGGCCGCGCGCCTGGTAGTCGCGCAGGGTGGCCTTCAGCCCGGCCGGCTGCGGCAGCGGGGCCAACTCCGCCGTCAGCCGCTCGCGCAGGGCCGCCAGCGCTCCCACCGGAACCGCTGCCACGGGCTCCCCGTCGACCTCGGCCGTCCCGGTCAGTACGGTGGCCAGCGCGTCCACCGGGTCCAGCAGGCCCAGCTCCCGCTTGCGCGCCTTGCGCACCAGCTCCGGATCGACCCGCACCCACTGGTCGCGCAGCCGCACCACCGGGCGGTGGGCCTGCGCGAGCGCGTCCATCTCCCCCGGGGTGAGCCGGTCGCCGCCCAGCGCCAGCTCCCAGGAGAAGGCGAACAGGTGGTCGGCGTCGAAGAAGGCGGTGCCGTCGGTGGCGGAACCGGGTGCGGTGGACCGTACGACGGCGGTCGCGGACAGCGTACGAGCCAGATCGCGCGGCCAGTGGACCAGCACCCCGGCCGCGGCCAGCCGGGGCACCACCGCGCCCAGCAGGTCCTCCAGCTCCGGGTCCGAGAGCGCCAGCACATCGGGGACCGGCTGGTCCAGCAGGCGCAGCAGGGGCGGCCAGACGCGGGCGGCACGGCGCAGCGCGAGCACGGCGTCGATCCGGGCGCGCGGACCGAACCCGGCGGCGGCCGCCCCCGCCCACAGCAGCGCGGCGTCCGTGACCAGGGTCGGGTCGGCGAGGCTGTGCACCTGGACCACGGCCGCGCCGGCGCGGCGGGCGTCGTCCTCTTCCGACTCGTCGAACAGGCGGAAGGAGGACAGGTCGAGCCGCAGCGAGATCCCGACCCCGGTGTCGGCTCCGGCGGCCACCTGCGCGGCCCAGTCCCGTATCCCGGGAACGCGCTGCGGCTCCTGCGCGGCGAAGGGCAGCCCGGCCGCGAAGGGCGCGGCCGGAGTACGGGGGAGGCTGTCGGCGACGGCGTCGAGGAACGCCCGCACCAGCGCCTCCGGTTCGGGCAGTTGGAGCGGGCGGCGGCCGGCCAGCGGGGTGGCGTACGCCTCGTGCGGGAGGGCGGCGGCGACCGCGCGGAGGTGGCCGACGTCCTCGGCGTCGAGCGGCCCGGCCCGCCACGCGTCGACGCCGTCGGGGGTGAGCCCGGGCAGCAGGCGGCCGCGCGCGACGAGGGTGAGCGCCTGGGTGGCGGCGGTGCCCCAGGCGCGGGTGGCGGGGTGCGCGGCGGCGCTGCGCGGCGCCCGTGCGAGCAGCGGCAGGGCGGCGGTCACGGGCAGGGTGACGGCGGGGACGGTCCGGCTGCGGACGCCGCCGCTGTCGCCGTGCGGGCGTACGACGGTCAGCGGTGACCGGGTCCCCACGTCGGGCAGCGGATCGCCGTCGGGTGCCCAGAAGGCGACGCGCCCCTCCCGGGGCACGGCGGCGGGGAGGAACACGGCGGCGTGCCGCAGCAACGCGTGCGCGGACGACTGCGTGAACGGCTGCGCGGCCGGCTGCGCGAATACCCGCGACTCGGCTGTCATGGCGTCTTCCCCCTCCCCGGTAGATACGGCTCTCCTGCGCCACCGAGTCTAGGCGGGGCCACTGACAACGCCGACGACCTGCGAAAACACCCTGTGCAGTCGGAGGCGGCGGCCGGTCAGCGGCCCCAGCGGCCCTGTTCCGCCGCGTAGCCGTAGACGGGCCGGTTCACCGCCGCGCTCGTGCGCAGCGGGTGGCCCCCGTCGTCGATGCGGAGGGTTCCGGACCCGGACGGTCCGCTCCAGCGCAGGTCGAGGGACCAATCGCAGTCGCAGCCCGTCGTGGCGGCCTCCACCCGCAGGACCACCGGTTCCGCCGCCGAGACCCGCAGGGGGAAGGCCGGGGCCGGGATCGGGTCCCCCGCGTCGTTCCCGGCGACGGGCCTGGCCAGCGGACGCGGCGCGTCCAGATCAACCGCGAGGACGGCCGGGGTGAGCGCCCCGCCGCACCCCTGCGACATCTGGTACACGTTCCACGGCAGCGGGGTGCGGCGGGCGCCGACCCGCACCTCCAGGTCCTGGAGGACCACGCTGCCGGCGCCCGTGCCGTGCAGGGTCACCTCCACGATCTGCGTCCCGGCGTGCACGGCCGCCCGCCCGGCCGCCCAGCCGGGCGCGTCCGCCTCCACGGGCGGCGCGGGCACCGCCCCGGGGCCCTGCGCCGAGAGGTAGGCGTGGTCGCAGCCCGCGGCCCACACGTGTGTCCGAACGACCGCCCGCAGGGGCGCAGCCGAAGCCGGAGCCGACGCGCCGGTCGGCGCCGTCCGGCCCGCCCCCGGCCCGGCCGTGGGGGTGCGGCCGCCGGGGTCCGCCGCGGCCAGCGCCAGGGCCAGGGCCGCCACCCCCACGGCCACGGCCGTCACGCCGGCGGCTGCCAGGGCCGTCGCCCGCCGCCTCCGGTACCAGGGCGCGGGGTCCGCGGGCCGCGTGGGAGCCGCTGCCGGGACGACCGCGACCGCCGCCGCGGGTTCGGCCCGCGCCTGAGCCGGCTGGACCCGCGCCAGGGCCCGCCGCCGCGCGTCCGCGAGCAGCCAGGCCCGGTGCAGGGCCACCGCCTCCCCCGGCGAGGCGCCGCAGGCCCGGGCGAAGCGGTCCACGGCGGCGAACTCCGTCGGCACCGCCTCGCCGTTGCAGTAGCGGTGCAGGGTCGACGTACTGGTGTGCAGCCGACGCGCGAGGGTCCCGTAACTCAGACCCGCGCGTTCCTTCAGCTCCCGCATCAGCCGCGCGAACATCTGCGTCTCGGCCGACCGCTCCGCCTCGCCCACGGCGTTCCCCCGTCCCGTGACTCCGTTCCATGCAGGGGGTGTTCCCCCAGGTGAGCGCACGTACGGCTGTTCCAGTGTCCCGAATCCGCCGCAATCCGCGCTCCGACACCCCGAGCCGGGGAAAGGCTCTTCACGCACACCGCCGCACCGATGACACGGGGAGTACCGACCATGTTCCGACGCACGTTCCGCCGTACCGCCACCGCCGCCGCCACCGCGGCCGCCGCCACCGCCCTCGCCGCGGCCGCCACCCTCATGGCCCCGACCGCCGCCACGGCCGCCACCGCGACCGCGACCGCGCCCGGGTTCATCGACGGCACGGACCTGCCGCCGCACCCCACCTCGCCCTGGTACCCCGGCAAGGTCACCCCGGGCCTGCCCGAGTCCGCGCCGTTCTGCCTGGAGGGCGTGCTCCCGGCGCCGGGCAGCTGGCACCGCGGCTTCGGCACCGAGTACGACACCGGCGCCGTCCAGATCTCGGTGCGCTCCGCCTCCGCCACGGCCGCCGCCAAGCTGGCCGCCGCCCTGGAGCGCAAGGTCGCCGCGTGCGCCGCCGACTGGCTGCGCACGAACCCCGGCGGTACGGCCTCCTGGCAGGACTACGGCACGCTCGCCGTCGAGGAGGGCGCGCACGTCTACGGGGTGCACGCCTCCATCCCGGACTCCGAGCCCGGCGTCCACCTGTACGGAATCGGACGCGACGGCTCCACCGTGACCGTCGTGCGGTGGGGGCAGATGGGCAACCTCACCGACGCCCCCGTCCCCGCGTTCAGGAAGACGACCACCACGGCCGTGCACAAGCTCAACCCGTAAAGCCGCCGCGGTGGGACCATGGATATGAGTCAGGCAGGCCGAGGTGAGCCGAGGCGATGTCCATGCGATCGGGAAACGAGCCGGTGACCGCCCGCAGTCCACTGCGGCTCCGGTTCTGGCTGAGCCTGTGGGGTCTGATCTGGGCTGCCGCCGGGACGGCCGTCTTCTCGCTGGCCGGCCGCCCCGGCTGGGCTGCCGCCTGCGGGGCGCTCGCGCTGCTGGCGGCCGCGGACCTGATCGTCGTACGCCACCACATCCACCAGGGCGCGCACTACCAGCCGGGCCCCGACGTCCCCCCGTACGAGCCTCCGCGCCGCGGCTGAGAGATCACCGCGGGCGAGAGGTCTCGGCGGCCGGGGACTCAGTCCTCGAAGCGTGCCGCTTCCAGGTACTCCGGCTGGGGGTCCAGGGCGGCCGCCAGGCGGAAGTGCCTGCGCGCCTGGTCGGGCCGGCCGGAACGCTCGTGGGTGCGGGCCAGCGCGAAGTGGGCGAACGCGTTGTCCGGCTCGCGCTCCAGTACGAGCTCGAACTCCAGCGCCGCCGGACGCAGTTGGGCCGCGGCGAAGAAGGCCCGGGCGCGCAGCAGCCGGGCCGCCGTGTTCTCGGGGTGGGCGGCTATGACCGAGTCGAGCAGTTTCACCGCACCGCGCGGGTCGCGGGCGGCGAGCAAGTGCTCGGCGGCCCGGTAGTCGATGACGTGCGTCTCCGGGCTCGCGGAGCCGGACGGCCGAGTCGGGGGCGGGGGCGGGGGCGTGGTGTCGGACACGGTCTGTTCCTTCCCTCTACAGCCGCGTTCAACGCCCCTCACCGGGCCCGCTATTCCATGTGCACGTCAGGCCCCGCGGTCCCGGCGGCGCCTTGGGCGCGCGCACGCTCCGTGAGCTCCGCCCACACCTTGCGCACCTGCGGTTCCAGTGCCTCCAGCGGCCCGTCGTTGTCGATCACGAGCGTGGCCACGGCCAGCCGCTGCTCCCGCGTGGCCTGCGCGGCCATCCGGGCCCGCGCCTCGTTCTCGGCCATCCCGCGCAGCGCCGTCAGCCGCGCCAGCTGGGTCTCGGGGGCCGCGTCCACCACGACCACCAGGTCGTACAGCGGCGCCAGCCCGTTCTCCGCGAGCAGCGGTACGTCGTGCACCACGATCGCCCCGGCCCCGGCGGCGGCCTCCAGCTCGGCGGACCGGGCCCCGACCAGGGGGTGCACGATCGCGTTGAGGGTCTGCAGCTTCGCCGGGTCGGCGAAGACCACGGACCCCAGCTTCGGCCGGTCCAGCGTGCCCTCGGGGGTCAGTACGGACTCCCCGAAGGCCTCCACGACCGCCGCGAGCCCGGGGGTGCCGGGCTCGACGACCTCCCGCGCGATCCGGTCGGCGTCCACGACCACCGCTCCGTACCCGGCCAGCAGCCGCGAGACCTCGCTCTTACCGGCACCGATTCCGCCTGTCAGGCCAACCTTCAGCATGACGGGCAGCCTAGACGAGGCACCCCGGCCGCCGTACAGCCCCCTGACCGCGCCGGAATCAGCCCTCGCCCTCGCGCTCCGCCAGGAACCGCTCGAACTCGCGGCCGATCTCGTCCGCCGAGGGGATCTCCGCGGGCTCCGCGATCATGTTGCCCCGGGTCTCGGCGCCCGCCGCGGCGTCGTACTGGTGCTCCAGCCCCTGGACCAGGGTGACCAGTTCCTCGTCGCCCTCGCGGATCTGGCGGTCGATCTCCGTCTGCGTCCGGTGGGCCTCGGTCCGCAGCGCGTGCGCCACGGCCGGCAGGACCAGCCCGGTCGCCGCCGTGATCGCCTCCAGCACGGTCAGCGCCGCGTCCGGGTACGGCGAGCGGGCCACGTAATGCGGGACGTGGGCGGCGACGCCCAGCACGTCGTGCCCGGCCTGTCCGAGGCGGAACTCGACCAGCGACTCGGCGCTGCCCGGGACCTGCGCCTCGTCGAAGGGGCTGCGGTGGCCGGGCATGAGGTCGGTGCGGTTGCCGTGCGGGGTGATCCCGACGGGCCGGGTGTGCGGGACGCCCATCGGGATCCCGTGGAAGTTGACCGAGAGCCGGACGCCGAGGCGCTCGACGATCTGCCGGACGGCGACGGCGAAGCGCTCCCACTCCACGTCCGGTTCGGGCCCGGACATCAGCAGGAACGGCGCTCCGGTGGCGTCCTGGACGAGGCGCACCTCCAGGAGGGGCTCCTCGAACTCGGTCCAGTGGTCGCGCTGGAAGGTCAGCAGGGGGCGCCGGGCCCGGTAGTCCACGAGCCGGTCCGCATCGAAACGGGCGACGACCTGGTGGGGCAGCGTGTCGAGCAGCCGCTCGACGATCTGCTCCCCTGCCTCACCCGCGTCGATGTACCCCTCGAAGTGGTAGAGCATGACCAGCCCGGCCGAGTCCTGGGCAAGCGCCAGGTCGGCCACCGCCAGGCCCTTGGCGTCCCATTCGTACAAACCCTGTGGATCAAGCACCGTCACCGCTCCTCCTCGCCGCGTTCTCAGGCAAGAACGTCCAAGGCGGCGCCACCATTCCCCAGTTGGCCGCTTTCACAGGAACGCAATGAGCCGGGCGGCTGCGCGGACGACGGCGCGGACGTCGGCGCCGAGAACGCGGTGAGGCCCGCCCCCCGAAGGGGACGGGCCTCACCGTTCAGCCTTGCTCAGCTCTGCTCACACCGGAGTGTGGTGCGCGCTGCGATCAGCTCTGGCCGCCGGCCAGCTTCTCGCGGAGCGCGGCCAGGGCCTCGTCCGACGCCAGGGCGCCGGAGGTCTCGTCCGACTCCGAGGAGTACGAACCACCCGAGATGCCCGCACCGGCGTTGCTGGTGGCGGCCGGGGCGGCAGCACCCTCGGCAGCGGCGGCCTCGTCGGCCTCGCGGCTCTTGATGACCTGGGCCTGGTGCTGCTCGAAGCGCTGCTGCGCCTCGGCGTACTGGGACTCCCAGGCCTCGCGCTGCTTGTCGAAGCCCTCGAGCCAGTCGTTGGTCTCGGGGTCGAAGCCCTCGGGGTAGATGTAGTTGCCCTGGTCGTCGTAAGACGCGGCCATGCCGTACAGGGTCGGGTCGAACTCGACCGACGCCGGGTCGGCACCGAAGGACTCGTTGGCCTGCTTCAGCGACAGCGAGATCCGGCGACGCTCAAGGTCGATGTCGATGACCTTGACGAAGATCTCGTCGTTGACCTGGACGACCTGCTCCGGGATCTCCACGTGGCGCTCGGCCAGCTCGGAGATGTGGACCAGACCCTCGATGCCCTCGTCCACGCGGACGAACGCACCGAACGGAACCAGCTTGGTGACCTTACCCGGGACGACCTGACCGATCTGGTGGGTCCGGGCGAACTGCTGCCACGGGTCCTCCTGCGTCGCCTTCAGCGACAGGGAGACGCGCTCGCGGTCCATGTCAACGTCGAGAACCTCGACGGTGACCTCCTGGCCGACCTCGACAACCTCGGACGGGTGGTCGATGTGCTTCCAGGACAGCTCGGAGACGTGAACGAGACCGTCGACGCCACCCAGGTCCACGAAGGCACCGAAGTTGACGATCGAGGAAACGACGCCGGAGCGGACCTGACCCTTCTGCAGGGTGGTGAGGAACGTCTGGCGAACCTCGGACTGGGTCTGCTCGAGCCAGGCGCGGCGGGACAGGACCACGTTGTTGCGGTTCTTGTCCAGCTCGATGATCTTCGCCTCGAGCTCCTTGCCCACGTAGGGCTGGAGGTCGCGGACGCGACGCATCTCGACGAGGGAGGCCGGCAGGAAGCCGCGGAGGCCGATGTCGAGGATGAGACCACCCTTGACGACCTCGATGACGGTACCGGTGACGATGCCGTCTTCTTCCTTGATCTTCTCGATCGTGCCCCAGGCGCGCTCGTACTGGGCGCGCTTCTTGGACAGGATCAGGCGGCCTTCCTTGTCCTCCTTCTGGAGAACCAGGGCCTCGATCTCGTCGCCAACCTTGACGACCTCGTTCGGGTCGACGTCGTGCTTGATCGAGAGCTCGCGGCTCGGGATCACGCCTTCCGTCTTGTAACCGATGTCGAGGAGAACCTCGTCCCGGTCCACCTTGACGATGACGCCGTCGACGATGTCGCCGTCGTTGAAGTACTTGATCGTCTCGTCGATCGCCGCGAGGAACGCTTCCGCGTCGCCGATGTCGTTGACCGCTACCTGCGGAGGAGTGGTGGCGGTGGTCTCGGTGCTGCTCGTCATGTGGGAAAGGGCTCCGGTTACGGACAGAAAGTCGTAGGTACTGCTACGCCGGGAGCCCTTATCGGCATCTGCCGAAGCCGGACAGCCAAGGAAGCCCCGAATCCGCAGGAGCGGTAGGGCCTCGAAAACCGAGGGGACATCAACAGAAGCAAGCGCAGCCTGCTAGGTCTGAGGAGCACAGGCTCGCAGCGCAACTTGTAGCATACGGGGGCAGCCCAGCAGGGTCAATGCGCGAAGGCGCACACCCCGGGCGGATCGCCGCATAACCGGCACAATTCGTGTGTGGGCTGGCCCTGATGGGGTCTCCCGACGAATGTGCGGACCTCCGCGGAGGCGCGGGGGTGTCGGCTGACTCCCCCGCGGCGGCCACGGCAGTCACCCAGACATTCGCAGACTACGACGACGGGCCCCATGAACCAAGAGGACTACGCCCCCGAAGAAGCGCACGGAGCCGACTCCGCCGCCGAGGACGACGCCGAAGCCACGCGCCGTGACGCGGGGGAAGCGGAGAGCAGCCGCGCCAGCCGGAGCTGGTGGGACCGCAACGCCGACGAGTACCAGAGCGAACACGGCTCCTTCCTGGGCGACGACCGCTTCGTGTGGGGACCGGAAGGCCTGGACGAGGCGGACGCCGCCCTCCTCGGACCCTCCGCCTCCCTCAAGGACAAGGACGTCCTGGAGATCGGCGCCGGCGCCGCCCAGTGTTCGCGCTGGCTGGCCGCCCAGGGCGCCCGCCCGGTGGCCCTCGACCTCTCCCACCGCCAGCTCCAGCACGCCCTGCGGATCGGCGATGACGTCCCGCTGGTCGAGGCCGACGCCGGACGGCTGCCCTTCCGCGACGGCTCCTTCGACCTCGCCTGCTCCGCGTACGGCGCCGTCCCCTTCGTCGCCGACCCCGTCAACGTCATGCGCGAGGTGCGCCGCGTCCTGCGCCCCGGCGGCCGCTGGGTCTTCTCCGTCACCCACCCCCTGCGCTGGGCCTTCCCCGACGAGCCCGGTCCCGAGGGGCTGTCCGTCTCCGCCTCCTACTTCGACCGCACCCCGTACGTGGAGCAGGACGAGCAGGGCCGCGCGGTGTACGTCGAGCACCACCGCACGATCGGCGACCGGGTCCGGGACGTGGTCGCGGGCGGGTTCCGGCTGCTGGACCTGGTCGAGCCCGAGTGGCCGGAGTGGAACAGCCAGGAGTGGGGCGGCTGGTCCCCGCTGCGCGGAAACCTGATCCCGGGCACCGCGATCTTCGTGTGCGAGAGGGACTGACTCCTTGACCTCCCCCGTCCGTACCTCCGACCTCGACTCCCTTCCCGTACGGGAGGCCGTGCCCGCGCTCGTGTCCGCGCTGGACGGCCACGGCGCCGCCGTGCTCTGCGCGCCGCCCGGCACCGGCAAGACCACGCTGGTGCCGCTGGTGCTGGCGGGGCTGGTGGGCGGCGGGCCGCGCCGCCGGGTCGTGGTCGCCGAGCCCCGGCGGATCGCCGCCCGGGCCGCGGCACGGCGGATGGCCTGGCTGCTCGGCGAGCAGGTCGGCGGCTCGGTGGGCTTCACCGTGCGCGGGGAGCGGGTGGCGGGCCCCGACACCGTCGTGGAGGTGGTCACCACCGGCGTCCTGCTCCAGCGGCTCCAGCGCGACCAGGAGCTCGCGGGCGTGGACGTGGTGGTCCTGGACGAGTGCCACGAGCGGCACCTCGACGCCGACACGGTCGCCGCCTTCCTCCTGGACGTACGGGAAACCCTGCGGCCGGAGCTGCGCCTCGTGGCGGCTTCGGCGACCACCGACGCGGCGGGCTGGGCCCGGGTCCTTGGCGGCGCGCCGGTGGTGGAGGCCGCGGGGATCTCGTACCCGGTCGAGACCGTCTGGGCCCCGCCGGCCCGGCCGGTGCGGCCCCCGCACGGCATGCGGGTGGATCCGGCGCAGCTGACGCACGTGGCCTCGGTGGTGCGGCGGGCGCTGGCGGAACGTTCCGGCGACGTCCTGTGCTTCCTGCCCGGCGTCGGCGAGATCGCCCGGGTCGCCGGGCAGCTGGCCGGGGTGGACGCGGAGGTGCTCCAGGTGCACGGCCGCGCCCCGGCGGCCGTGCAGGACGCGGCGCTGTCTGCCGCCGCGCACCGCCGGGTGATCCTGGCGACGGCGGTCGCGGAGTCGAGCCTGACGGTGCCGGGCGTACGGGTCGTCGTGGACTCGGGGCTGGCGCGCGAACCCCGCGTCGACCATGCCCGGGGGCTCGGCGCGCTGGCGACGGTACGGGCGTCGCGCGCGGCCGGGCGCCAGAGGGCGGGCCGCGCCGGGCGCGAGGCGCCGGGGGCGGTGTACCGCTGCTGGAGCGAGGCCGAGGACCTGCGGCTCCCGTCCTACCCCTCCCCCGAGATCCGCATCGCCGACCTGGCGCAGTTCGCCCTGCAGGCCGCCTGCTGGGGCGACCCGGACGCGGCCGGGCTGGCGCTGCTGGACCCGCCGCCGGCCGGGGCGATGGCCGCCGCGCGGGAGGTGCTGGTGGCCGTCGGCGCGGTGGAGCCGAACGGGCGGCCCACGCCGCGCGGCCTGCGGATGGCCCGGCTCGGGCTGCACCCGCGGCTGGCGCGGGCGCTGCTCGACGGCGCGTCGGCCCTCGGGGCGCGGCGTGCGGCCGAGGTGGTGGCGCTGTTGAGCGAGGAGCCGCCGCGGGAGTACGGGGACGACCTGGCCGCGGCCTGGCGCCGGGCCCGCCAGGGCGGCGACGCCTACGCGGCCCGCTGGCGCGCGGAAACCCGCCGCCTGGAGCGCGCCGCGCAGGACCCTGCGGCGGCCCCGCGAACGGGCGGCACCAGCCGAAATCCGGCCCCCGGGGGTCCCCCCGGACGGAGTCCGGGGGAGTTTGAGGCGCGAGGTCCGGGGCGGAGCCCCGGGTCGGGCGCCGTCCCGGATGACGCCGCCGCCGGGCTCATCGCGGCCCTCGCGTTCCCCGAGCGCGTCGCCAAGGCCAAGGGCGAGGGCACCTTCCTCATGGCCTCCGGCACCGCGGCCGAGCTCGGCGACGGCTCACCGCTGCGCCGAGCCCCCTGGCTGGCGGTCGCCGTCGCCGACAGGCCCCCGCACTCCGCCTCCGCACGGATCCGGCTGGCCGCGGCCGTCGACGAGGACACCGCCCGGGCCGCCGCGGCCCACCTCCGTACCGACACCGACGAGGTGCACTGGGAGAACGGCGACCTCGTCGCCCGTGCGGCCCAGCGCCTCGGGGCCATCGAGCTCGCCGCCCGGCCGCTGCGGAGCCCCGACCCGGCGCTCGTGCGGGCCGCCCTCCTGGAGGGGCTGCGCGCCGAAGGCCTCGGGCTGCTGCGCTGGTCCCCCGACGCGGAAGGGCTCCGGGCCCGGCTCGGCTTCCTGCACCGCACGCTCGGCGGCGCGTGGCCCGACGTACAGGACGACCGGGCGCTGCTGGACCGCGCGGACGACTGGCTCGAACCCGAGCTCTCGCGGGCCCGCCGCCGCGCCGACCTCGGGCGGATCGACGCCGGGCAGGCGCTGAACCGGCTGCTGCCCTGGGCGACCGGCGAGGCCGCCCGCCTGGAGGAATTGGCTCCGCAGCGGCTCGAGGTGCCCAGCGGCTCCCGGATCCGGGTCGACTACACCGCCGAGCAGCCGGTGCTCGCGGTGAAGCTCCAGGAGCTGTTCGGGCTGGCCGAGACACCGCGGGTGGCGGGGGTGCCCGTACTCGTGCACCTGCTGTCGCCCGCCGGGCGGCCCGCGGCGGTCACCGCGGACCTCGCCTCGTTCTGGCAGGGCGGGTACCGGGCGGTGCGGGCCGAGCTGCGCGGCCGCTACCCCAAGCACCCGTGGCCGGAGGACCCGGCGACCGCCGAGCCCACCCGGTACACCAACGCCCGCCTCAAGCGCTGAACGCCTGCGCCTCCCCGCCCTCCCCGCCCTCGCCGGCCGGCCCGCCCCGTTCGGGCCGCCGGCCGCGCGCCTCCAGCCACAGCGCGATCCCGAAGAGCACGAGCCCGCCGGCCGCGAGGCCGATCGGCGCGTAGGTGTGCAGCGCGAGGACCTTCGTACGGTTCGACTTGACCAGGTCGAGCGTGTATTTGGCGTAGTCCTCGCGCATCTTCACGTGCCCGGCGAAGACGGTGAGCTTGCCGTCGGGGCCGCCGGACGCGATGCCGCCGCGCATCTCCTGCTGGATGATCTGCTCGGCGTTCACGGGCGCGCCGGTGACCGGGTCGACCCAGAACATCGCCTTGACCGTGTACCAGAGGGTGGTTCCGGTCGTCTGCTCGAAGGTCTTCGCGTCGATGCCCTCGATCGGCATCTTCTTGGGCAGGGAGACCTTCGTCCAGGGGACGGTCTGCTCGAAGTAGTAGACCTCCATGCCCTTGAACCGGCGCGGCCCCACGTAGTGGATGGGCGAGGAGCTACGGGTCTGCGCGTCGAAGTAGAGGTAGTCGCGCGGCTCGGTGAAGAACGGCCACTTGAACTCGATGCCCTCGCGCTTGACCGGGTCCCCGTCCACCATCTCGCCGGTGGCGTGCACCGGGTCCTGGGTGTGGGCGTCGAAGATGTAGCGCTCGGGTATCTGGGAGACCGTCTTCCCGTCCGGCCCCATGATGTGGGACAGCGTGTCCCAGACGACGACGTCCTTGCCGGCGCTGGCCTCGATCTCCTTCGACGCCTCGACGTTCCCCTTGAGGGTCTGGACGATCGTGACCTTGTCGACCTTCTTCGGCTCCATGCCGGCGGTGTAGTCGAGGAGGGTCGCGTCCTTGGCCTCCAGGACCATCTCCTGGTACTGGCTCGGCGGGATCTTCGCCAGCCGGGGGTACGCGTACCAGCGCAGCAGCGGTGCGAGGGCTGCGCAGAACACGGCTGCGGCAAGCAGGACGAGGCTCGCTCTGCGTCGCATGGCCGGGCCTCCTCTACTTTCCGGGCGCGGCGGGCGCGGTGGTGAGCAGCGGCTTGGGCGAGGTCTTGCCTTCCGGCACCCCGACCGCCGTGATGGCGAAGACGAGGGCCAGCGCGGCGGCCAGCCCGATGGCGGCGGCGACGAGTGCGCGCATGCCGGGCCTCCGAGATCTGATGGGGTGTCAGGGAGGGGGCACCGTAGCAATGCGCGAGTGAGATGAGAACCGTTTGACTACGGGGTTTCGGTGGGGGCGGGGCGGCGGGGGACCGATGCCCTGGCCCGCAGGTCACGCATACTGGGCCCGCACGCAGAGCGAGGAGACAGGCCATGCCGTTCACACTGAGCCACGCGGCCGCGGTGCTGCCGGGGATCCGCCGACGCGGTCGCGGCCGGGGACCGTTGGTGGCTTCGGCCCTGGTCATGGGCTCGTTCGCGCCCGACGCCTTCTACTTCCTGGACGCCGTGGTGTCGGGTGTCATGCGGTACGGGGAGTTCACGCACTCCCTCGTCGGCGTCGTCACCGCCGACGCGCTGCTGACCGCCGCGCTGGTGGCCTTCTGGCTCCTGCTGCGCGAACCGCTGGCCGCGCTGCTGCCGCGCCCCTGGCGGGGCCGGGTCTACGGCTTCGTGCGCGGCGAGGACTGGCGGCGCGAGCGTCAACTCCCCTCGCTCGCGCTCTGGTTCTACCTGTCGGCGGTCGCGGGATCACTCACCCACGTCGCCTGGGACAGCTTCACGCACCTGGACCGGTACGGGACGAACGCCGTGCCCGAGCTCTCCGCCTACTACGGGGGCTTCCCCCTCTACACCTATCTCCAGTACGGCAGTTCGGCCCTGGCCGCCGGCGTCCTGGTGTGGTTCACGACGACCGCGCTGCGCCGACAGCCCGCCGTGGACGCCCCGAAGTCCGTTCCCGTGCTCGGCCGGGCCGAGCTGTGGGGCGCTCTGGCGCTGGTCCTCGTGTGCGTGGCGGCCGGGGTCACGACGCGCGTGCTCCGCTTCTTCACCTTCTTCGACCGGGTCGACACCCCGCTCGACCTGGTCCCGACCGTCTGCTTCGGCGCGGGCGGCGGCCTGTGCGTGGCACTGCTGCTGTACGGCTTCCTCGTACGGCTGCGCCAGCGGCGCGACCGGGACCGGGACCGTACGGACGACGACACGCGAACGCCCGTCCCCACCGCATAGCGGGGACGGGCGCTGCGCGATCCGTGCGTACCGGGATCCGTGCGTACGAGGATCCGTGCGTACGGGGATCAGTGCGCGGCGGACTCCCAGTCGGGGCCGACGCCGACCGAGACGTCCAGCGGGGCCCGCAGCTCGACGGCGGCGCCCATCTCGCGGCGCACCAGTTCCTCGACCTTCTCGCGCTCGCCCGGGGCGATCTCCAGCACGATTTCGTCATGGACCTGGAGCAGCATCCGCGACTTCAGCCCGGCCGCCACGATCGCCTTGTCCACGCGCAGCATCGCGACCTTGACGATGTCGGCGGCCGTGCCCTGGATCGGGGCGTTCAGCGCCATCCGCTCGGCGGCCTCGCGGCGCTGGCGGTTGTCGCTGTTGAGGTCGGGCAGGTAGCGGCGGCGACCGAAGACCGTCGCCGTGTACCCGGTGGCCCGGGCCTCGTCGACCACGCGCTGGAGGTACTCGCGGACCCCGCCGAACCGCTCGAAGAAGGTCTCCATCAGGCCGCGCGCCTCGGCGGGCTCGATGTTCAGCTGCTGGGCGAGGCCGAAGGCGGAGAGCCCGTACGCAAGACCGTAGGACATCGCCTTGATCTTGCGCCGCATCTCCGCATCGACCGCGGACCGCTCGACCCCGAACACCTGGGAGGCGACGGTGGTGTGCAGGTCCTCGCCGGTCGCGAACGCCTCGATCAGGCCCGCATCTTCGGAGAGGTGGGCCATGACGCGCAGCTCGATCTGGCTGTAGTCGGCGGTCATGAGGGACTCGAAGCCCTCGCCGACGACGAAACCGCGGCGGATGGCGCGGCCTTCGTCGGTGCGCACCGGCACGTTCTGCAGATTGGGGTCGGTGGAGGACAGGCGTCCGGTCGCGGCGACGGTCTGGCTGAAGCTGGTGTGCACCCGGCCGTCGGCGCCGATCGTCTTGACCAGGCCCTCGACGGTGACGCGCAGCTTGGCCTGCTCCCGGTGGCGGAGCATGATCACCGGCAGCTCGTGGTCGGTCTGCGTGGCCAGCCAGGCCAGCGCGTCCGCGTCCGTGGTGTAGCCGGTCTTGGTCTTCTTCGTCTTCGGCAGGTCCAGCTCGCCGAAGAACACCTCCTGGAGCTGCTTGGGCGAGCCGAGGTTGAACTCGTGGCCGACCGTCGCGTGCGCCTCCTTGACCGCCTGCTGCACGGCGCCCGCGAACTGCTGCTCCATGCCTTCCAGGTGGTCGCGGTCGACGGCGATGCCCGCCCGCTCCAGCCGCGCCAGCAGCTCGGAGGTCGGCAGCTCCATGTCGTGGAGCAGCTCGGCGGCGCCCAGCTCCGGCAGCTTGACCGCGAACGCGTCGCCGAGGTCCAGGACGGCGCGGGCCTGCGCCATCAGCGCCTCGGCCTCGGCCGTCTCGTCGGCGCCGAAAGCGAGCTGACCGTCGGCGGCGGCGGGCGCCAGCTCCCGGTGCAGGTACTCGTTGGACAGCACGTCCAGGTCGAAGGAGCGGCGGCCCGGCTTGACCAGGTACGCGGCGAGCGCGGTGTCCATGGTGACGCCGGCGAGGCTCCAGCCGTGCTCGGGGAAGACCCGCATCAGGCCCTTGGCGTTGTGGCTCACCTTCGGCTTCGCGGGGTCGGCTGCCCAGGCCGCGAAGGCCCGGTCGTCGGCCTCGTCCAGCACGGACGGCTCGAACCAGGCGGCCGCACCGGAGGCCGAGGCCAGCGCGATCTCGCTGACATTGCCCTGGCCCAGCGCCCAGCTGTCGACGGTAGAGATGCCGAGCGGCGCGTCCGCGTGGGCCGCGAGCCACGGCGCCAGCTCGCCCGCGCCCAGCACGGAGCCGTCGAGCTCCACACCGGGCGCGGCCGGAGCGGGGGCCTCCTCGGCGGCGCCCGGGTCCACGGCCAGCAGCCGCTCGCGCAGCGAGGCGTTGCGGATCTCCAGCACGTCCAGCACGCCCGTCACGGCGGAGCGGTCGTAGGGGGCGCGGGCCAGGTCCGCCGGGGTCTTGGGCAGCTCGACGTCCTTGACCATCTCGGTCAGCACCCGGTTGAGCTTCACGGCCTCCAGGTGGTCCCGGAAGTTCTGCCCGGCCTTGCCCTTGACCTCCTCGGCCCGCTCGACGAGCTCCGCGAACGACCCGAACTGGGTGATCCACTTGGCGGCGGTCTTCTCGCCGACGCCCGGGATGCCCGGCAGGTTGTCCGACGGGTCGCCGCGCAGCGCCGCGAAGTCGGGGTACTGGGCGGGGGTGAGACCGTACTTCTCCTCGACCTTCTGCGGGGTGAAGCGGGTCAGCTCGGAGACGCCCTTGGTCGGATAGAGCACGGTGGTGTGCTCGGAGACGAGCTGGAAGGAATCGCGGTCGCCGGTGACGATCAGCACGTCGAAGCCCAGCGCCTCCGCCTGCGTCGCCAGCGTCGCGATCACGTCGTCGGCCTCGAAGCCGTCGATCGCGAAACGCGGCACGTGCATCGCGTCCAGGAGCTCGCCGATCAGCTCGACCTGCCCCTTGAACTCGTCGGGCGTCTTGGAGCGGTTCGCCTTGTACTCCGGGAACTCGGTGGACCGCCACGTCTTGCGGGACACGTCGAACGCCACCGCGAAGTGCGTGGGCGCCTCGTCGCGCAGCGTGTTCGCCAGCATCGACGCGAAGCCGTAGATGGCGTTCGTCGGCTGGCCGGTCGCGGTCGTGAAGTTCTCCGCGGGCAGCGCGAAGAACGCCCGGTACGCCAGGGAGTGCCCGTCCATGAGCATCAGGCGGGGGCGGTCCGCTGCGGTCGTCTGGTCGGTCTTCTTCGATGCTGAATCTGCCACGCCCCCGATCCTAGGCGGCCCCACTGACAATTCCGGCGTCGGTGATGTCCGCGGAGCGTGACAGGATCGGACGTGAACGCGAATTCGCGCAGCACCGCAGCTGCGAAGCTCGAAGGGGAGCGACATGGCCGCCAAGCCGCCCGCAGGTGATCCCGTACAGGACGCGCCGCAGGTCGCGCCCCCCAAGCGCGCGGCGGCGGGCCTGCCCGCCATCGGGCACACGCTGAAGATCGCGCAGGAGCAGATGGGCCTGGTCCGGGCCACCCGCACCCTCCTCAAGGTCAACCAGAAGGACGGCTTCGACTGTCCCGGCTGCGCCTGGCCCGAGGGCGACAAGCGGCACACCGCCGAATTCTGCGAGAACGGCGCCAAGGCCGTCGCCGAGGAGGCCACGCTGCGCCGGGTCACCCCGGAGTTCTTCGCCGCGCACCCCCTCGCCGACCTCGCCACCCGCTCCGGCTACTGGCTGGGGCAGCAGGGCCGCATCACCGAGCCGATGTACCTGCCCGAGGGCGGCGACCGGTACGAGGCGGTCAACTGGGAGCGCGCCTTCGCGATCATCGCCGAGGAACTGCGCGCGCTCGGCTCCCCCGACGAAGCCCTCTTCTACACCTCGGGCCGCACCAGCAACGAAGCCGCGTTCCTCTTCCAGCTGTTCGCCCGCGAGTTCGGCACCAACAACCTCCCCGACTGCTCGAACATGTGCCACGAGTCCTCGGGCTCCGCACTGACCGAGACCATCGGCATCGGCAAGGGCAGCGTCTCCCTCGAAGACCTCCACCAGGCCGACCTGATCATCGTCGCCGGGCAGAACCCGGGCACCAACCACCCGCGCATGCTCTCCGCGCTGGAGCAGGCCAAATCCGCCGGCGCGAAGATCATCTCGGTGAACCCGCTGCCCGAGGCCGGCATGGAGCGGTTCAAGAACCCGCAGACCCCCCTCGGCATGCTCAAGGGCACCGCCCTCAACGACCTGTTCCTGCAGATCCGCATCGGCGGCGACCAGGCCCTCTTCCGCCTCCTCAACAAGCTCGTCCTGGAGGCCGGCGCCACCGACGAAGCCTTCATCCGCGAACACACCCACGGATACGAGCAGTTCGCGGCCACCGCCAAGGAAGCCGACTGGGACGAGACCCTCAAGGCCACCGGCCTGACCCGCCCCGAGATCGAGCGCGCCCTCGCCATGGTCCTGGCCTCCAAGCGCACGATCGTCTGCTGGGCCATGGGCCTCACCCAGCACAAGCACGCCGTCGCCACCATCCGCGAGGTCGTCAACCTCCTGCTGCTGCGCGGCGACATCGGCCGCCCCGGCGCCGGCGTCTGCCCGGTCCGCGGCCACTCCAACGTCCAGGGCGACCGCACCATGGGCATCTTCGAGCGCCCCGCCCCCGCCTTCCTCGACGCCCTCGACCGCGAGTTCCACATCACCTCGCCGCGCGAGCACGGCTTCGACGTCGTCCGCTCCATCCAGGCCCTGCGCGACGGCGAGGCCAAGGTGTTCTTCGCCATGGGCGGCAACTTCGTCGGCGCCACCCCCGACACCGAGGTCACCGAGGCCGCGATCCGCCGCGCCCGTCTGACCGTGCACGTCTCCACCAAACTCAACCGCTCCCACGCCGTCACCGGCCGGCGCGCCCTGATCCTGCCCACCCTCGGCCGCACCGACAAGGACGTACAGGCCGCCGGCAAGCAGTTCGTGACCGTCGAGGACTCCATGGGCATGGTCCACGCCTCCCGCGGCAACCTCGCCCCCGCCTCCCCGCACCTGCTCTCCGAGCCCGCGATCGTGGCCCGGATGGCCCGCGCCGTCCTCGGCGAGGCCTCGCGCACGCCGTGGGAGGAGTTCGAGAAGGACTACGGGACCATCCGCGACCGGATCTCCCGCGTCGTCCCCGGCTTCGAGGACTTCAACGCACGCGTCGCCCGCCCCGGAGGCTTCCAGCTCCCGCACGCCCCGCGCGACGAGCGCCGCTTCCCCACGAAGACCGGCAAGGCGAACTTCACCGCCGCTCCCGTGGAGTACCCGAAGATCCCCGAGGGCCGCCTGCTCCTGCAGACCCTGCGCAGCCACGACCAGTACAACACCACCATCTACGGGCTCGACGACCGCTACCGCGGGATAACCGGCGGGCGCCGCGTGGTCATGGTCAACCCCGAGGACGCGGCCGAGCTCGGACTCGCCGACGGCTCCTGCACCGACCTCGTCAGCGAGTGGAAGGACGGCGTGGAGCGGCGCGCCCCCGGCTTCCGTGTCGTGCACTACCCGACCGCGCGCGGCTGCGCGGCCGCGTACTTCCCCGAGACCAACGTGCTGGTGCCGCTCGACTCCACCGCGGACACCAGCAACACCCCTGCCAGCAAGTCCGTCGTCGTGCGCTTCGAACCGGCCTGATAGAACGACCTCAGGACAAGAAGGTTAACGAGCGTTGACGAACGGAGCCGGCCCATGGGCGACAAGCACGCTGTGAAGTTCCCGCAGGAGGTCCTCGACGAGTACGCGGCCCTGGGCATCGACCTGCCCTCGCTGTTCTCGGCGGGCCACCTCGGCGAGCGCATGGACATCCGCATCCTGGAGGCCTCGGCCGACCGGGTCGTGGGCACCATGCCGGTCGAGGGCAACACCCAGCCCTACGGACTGCTGCACGGCGGGGCCTCCGCGGTACTGGCCGAAACCCTCGGGTCGGTCGGCGCCATGCTGCACGGCGGCATCACCAAGGTCGCCGTCGGAGTGGACCTGAACTGCACCCACCACCGGGGCGCCCGGTCCGGACTGGTCACCGGCGTCGCGACCCCCGTGCACCGGGGCCGCTCCACCGCCACGTACGAGGTCGTCATCACCGACGAGCAGGACCGCCGGCTGTGCACGGCCCGCCTCACCTGCATGCTGCGCGACGCCGACGCGGCCGCCGGGGCCTGACCCGGCCACACCCGGATCGGACCCGGATCGGACCGGATCGGACCCGGAGGCAGCCGGAGGGCAGCCGGATCGGACCCGCCGCAGGCCCGGACACCGCCCGTCCCACGGGCAGGGGTCCGGGCCTGCGCCGTTCCCCGCGGACCCCTGGCGCCCCGCCACCCGCCCGGAATCCGCCAGTCCGCGCGCGTTCCGCCCACGCTGTTGTGTCACCGATGGTGACGGCCTACCGTCCCCCCATGGGGACCCCGCCACGCACCGCGATCCGGTACGCCGCCGCCCTGCTCGCCGCGCTCGCCCTGCCCGGATGCTCCAACTCCGCCCCGCGCGCCGCCCCGGCCTCCTCCAGCCCCTCGCCCACACCCTCCTCACCTGCGCAGATCTGCACGGCCCTGGTCTCGTACTGGGCGAAAGAGACCCTCAAGGGGACGAAGTGGTCCGGACTGGACTGGGAGCAGAAGGGCCTGTCCAACGACCAGTACGCGATCCACGAGGAAGCCGTCGCCGCGGGCCGGGCCGAGGCGGCAATCCACGGACAGGACAAGGGACTTGAGGCGATCGACCGGCTCGTGGCGCAGCGCTGCACCGAGCAGAACGGCGCCACCTGGAGCTCCGAGAACTGGCGGCCGCCGCAGTGAGCCGGGTGACCGGAATCGGACGTGCGGTGTCCGGCTTCCGGGCACCCGTGGACGTACGACCCCACCGCAGGTCGAAGGCCCTTTGGCGGCCCGCGCAAGATCCACCACCACGGAGTGGATCAAGGACTTCAATTACCCTCAGTAATGCCCGAGCCCTACGGAATCCGCCTTTTCCGCTCGAGAATGCCACCCGGCGGATTCTTTCGGACACAGCGTGCGACATTCGGCCCGTTTCGATCTATGACAGGACCATGAGGGCCTCAAGCCCCTTAGGGGAACGGGGATTTCTCAGCATGTGGTCATTCCCCGAGGTCGCTAAACGCCCGATCTGTCCGTACTACCGCCACACATTCTTGGCCTTGGCATAACAAGAGCGTCACATCCTCCTTTCCCGCCTCCCCGCATTCGCCACCTCGGGCCTAGAGTCACGGCCAGTCACCGCGCCGCAAGGTGCGACTCAGCACGGCCGTGGACCTCCCAGTGCGGCCCGGCGAACCATCGGCACCTCACCTGAGGCGGCCGCGCCAGGGAAAGGAAGAAACGTGCGACACCGTTCTTTGCTCGTCCTCACCACCGTGATCACCACGGGTGCACTGACCCTCACCGCCTGCGGATCGCGCGACGAGGGCAAGACCGGGGACAAGGGCGACGGAGCCAAGACCGTCGTCGTCATCGGCGTGGACGCCCCCCTCACCGGCTCGCTCTCCGCGCTCGGCCAGGGCATCAAGAACTCTGTCGACCTCGCGGCCAAAACGGCCAACAAGAACAACGAGGTCCCCGGCATCGAGTTCAAGGTCGAGGGCCTCGACGACCAGGCGGTCCCCGCCTCCGGTCAGGCCAACGCCACCAAGCTCGTCGGCAACAAGGACGTCATCGGCGTCGTCGGCCCGCTCAACTCCGGCGTCGCCCAGCAGATGCAGGGCGTCTTCGCCTCCGCCAACCTGGCGCAGGTCTCCCCCGCCAACACCAACCCCTCGCTCAGCCAGGGCGACAACTGGGGCAAGGGCGAGTTCAAGCGCCCCTTCAAGACCTACTTCCGCACCGCCGCCACCGACGTGGTCCAGGGCAAGTTCGCCGCCCAGTACCTCTTCAAGGACGCCGGCAAGAAGAAGGTCTTCGTCGTCGACGACAAGCAGACCTACGGCGCCGGCCTCGCCGCGATCTTCTCCGACGAGTTCAAGAAGCTCGGCGGCGAGATCGCGGGCACCGACCACGTCACCGTGAAGGAGACCGACTTCTCCTCCACCGCCGACAAGGTCAAGACCTCCGGCGCCGACTCCGTCTACTTCGGCGGCCAGTACCCCGAGGGCGGCCTGCTCGCCGACCAGATCAAGAAGACCGGCGCCAAGATCCCGCTCATGGGCGGCGACGGCATCCAGGACCCCGCCTTCATCAGCGCCTCCGGTGAGGCCAACGAGGGCGACCTCTCCACCTCCATCGGCTACCCGGTCGAGAAGCTGGACACCGCCAAGAAGTTCATCTCGGACTACGCGGCCGGCGGCTACAAGGACCCGTACGCGGCCTACGGCGGCTACTCCTACGACGCCGGCTGGTCCGTCATCCAGGCCGTCAAGGCCGTCGTCGCCGCCAACAACGGCAAGCTCCCGGCCGACGGCGCCCGCGCCGCGGTCGTCGACGCACTCGCCAAGGTCTCCTTCGAGGGCGTGACCGGCAAGGTCGCCTTCGACCAGTACGGCGACACCACCAACAAGCAGCTCACGGTCTACAAGGTCGAGGGCGGCAAGTGGATCGACGTCAAGAGCGACACCTTCAACCAGTAATCCCGTAGCACCGGTCCAGTCCTGCCGACCGGACCACCCCTCACCAAAAGAACCAGCCGCGCGAGGGCGCAAACAGCGCCCT